>SLNR01000046.1 GCA_007132905.1 Candidatus Sumerlaeota bacterium
TGAGAGACTTGGCGTTTTGGTCCGTCGCTGGATCTAGGATAAACTTTGAAAAAGGATGAAAAGGCCCATGCAATCGGGTGGGAGAAACAAGAAAAGAATCGACGAAGAGGTCATAGAAAAGAAAAGGGCAGAATTAAAAAATGGATGACGCTATAAAAGAGGTGATGTTTTAAAACAGAAAAATCAGATGAAGTCCTTTGTTCTTTGCACAATCAATATACATGGAAGGAATGATATGATGCCTTTGTGGACGAATGAAAAAACCGGTGTGATGAGCGTTCAATATTCTCAATACACCCTGGAATATTTTCTTCACTCCATGAAAGAGTGTGGATATAAAAACATTGATTTTTGGGCAGGTGCGCCGCATTTTTGTCCGGAGATGTTTTTGAGTCCCAAAGATGCCCGAGAAAAGCTTAAAAAGATCAAGAAAAGATTACAGCAACTTCAACTCGACGTTTCCTGCTATACTCTGGAGCAGATTCATTACCCTGTGAACCTGGCTTCCAACGACAAAACCCACCGACAGCTAAGCATCGGGTATTTTGAAGAAGCGATGGATTATGCCAAAATATTGGAGACAGACAAGGTCTTTGTGACTTCGGGCGTGGGTCTGAGAGATTTGCCCCGCCAAGAATCATTGGAATACAGTTTGGATTCACTAAAACAGCTCGTGGAGACGGCAGAGAAAAAGGAAGTTTTTTTGGTCATAGAACAGTTACAGCCCTTTGAGACAAATTTAGGGGTCAGCATACAAGACATTCAAAATATCAAAGAACAGATTTCTTCTGACCGGTTAAAAGTATGCGTGGATGTAGTGGCCATGGCTGTGGCCAAAGAAACGTTGGATGATTGGTTTTTAACTTTTGGAGAGGATTTGGTCCTTATTCACATGAGCGATGGCACCCCGGGCGGCCATTTTGTGCCAGGCGACGGTCATCTTGATATGAAGGGCTATTATGCCGATCTAAAAAAACACGAATTTAAGGGATCGGTCACCTTGGAAATCAACAGTACTCGCTACCTAGATGACCCTCATGGTGCGTTGATGAAAACGATGGACTATTTAAAGAAGGAGATCTACTAAAGGAGGCCGATAGGATGAAAGTATGTGCTTTAGGTGACTGCTGCATCGATTATTATCAGGATTCCGGTCGGTACTATCCTACCGGCAATGCGGTTGATTTTGCTGTCCACATGCGGCGCCTGGGCTATCCTGTTTCGTTAATCAGTGCCGTTGGCCGCGATTCATACGGATCGCAGACAAAAAAGTTTCTTGAAAAAGAAAAGATCGATCTTTCTCATTTAAAAACATCGCCCGGGAAAACGGCGGTGACCATGATGGATCTAATCGATGGAGACCGGATTCACAGTGACTATGAAGAAGGAGTTTTACAGACACTCCATTATTCCTCTAGGGATATTGAATTTGCCCGCAGCCATGACCTTGTTCACAGTGTTCTCTGGGGAAAAGGGGAAGGGATTCTTTCTAAAGTGAAAAGAGAAGACAATACGCTGACCTTTGACTTTGCCGACCGTCTTGATTCGCCATTGATTCAAGAGATCGTGCCGACCGTTGACCACGGCTTTTTCTCATATCATAAAGGAGAGGATAAATGGATAAAAAGTTATTTGGAAAACCAATGTGCGTCAGGTTTGAAAACGGCCGTGGCAACTTTTGGAGAGAAAGGGAGCATGGCCTTGACTAAGGAAGGGTTTGTCTTTCAAGAAAGTCTTTCTGTGGAGGTAGTAAACACAGTCGGAGCCGGAGATGCTTTTATTGCCGGTTTTTCCCATGGTTTACTTAAAGGGTTGTCGGTAAAGGAGTGTCTCTACGAAGGAACCAAAATCGCCTCCCAAGTAGTAACTCGCTTTGAACCTTACTAAAGGACGGACGAAAGGGGTAGTTAAATGAACCAATCTCCTGTAACGGACATGCATACCCATGGAGACTTCTACAAGATGACGCTTCATGATGATAAAACTTTGGCTGCTCGAAGAAAAGCCATGGGTATTGACAAGAACAAGCCGGCTTCCCTGGCATTGATTCACCGCAAGATGGATGTGGCCGGCATTGATCGGGCGGTTGTTCTGCCGGTTGATTTGCCGGCAGACAAGGGGTTTGTTTCGATCACCAACAAAGAGGTTGCAGAGATCGAAGCCGCCTCGGACCGGCTTATCGGTTTTGCCTCGGTGGATCCCAACAGAAAAGATGCTAAAGAGGTTTTAGAACAGGCTTTTACGGATTGCAAACTCAAAGGATTAAAACTGCATCCGGTAAGGCAGGCTTTTAACCCGGAAGAAGAACGATTTTCTTGGATCTATCAACTTTGCGAAAAGGAAAACAAACCGATTGTCTTTCACTGCGGTTTGAGCTACGGTGGGAGCGGGCTGATGACACAAGGCCACCCGCTTCGCCTTGAACCCATTTTGGCTCGACATCCAAACCTTCGAATCTCGATTGCCCACTGTGCCTGGCCATATGTCAAAGAAACAGCTGCTTTGCTTTTAAAATATCCCAATGCCTATACTGACACGGCCTGTCTGTATTTTGATTCGGCGAATGAGTTTTTTCAGCACGTGTTTTGTCGGGAAATGGAGATTACCTGGGTGGATCGAAGCTTACGACATCAGATTATGTTTGGTTCCAATTATCCGCGATTTGAACAGCTGAGGATGAAACGGGCCTTAGAGCATCTTCCCCTACGAAGCAGTACATTGGATCGCCTCTTTAAAGAAAATGCAGCCACCTTTTTGGGGGGTGACCAATAATGGTCCATTTCTGTGAAGTTAGCATCTTGACGGAGCAATACCAGCAAGTGATTCCTATCACGGAGAAAATTAAAGAAGCCGTAGCCGATGCGAAAATCCGGCAGGGAACAGCAACGGTTGTCAGCAAACATACTACTACGGGCATTACAGTAAATGAGAATCTAGAATGCATGCTGCAGGATATGGAGGATCTTTTTAATTCATGGATTCCTGAAGAAGCGCCCTACCACCATGCACGCCTGCTTCGTTCTTACGGTGCCACGGCCGGCAATCCCACCGGGCACCTCAAATCGATGCTATCGGGTTATCATGCAGTGTTTCCGGTTCAAAAAGGAGAAATTGTACTAGGGGGCGCACAGGATATTTTCTTTTTAGAATTTGATGGTCCTTCCCAAAGGACCTACACGATTACCGTCATGGGAGAGTAACCTATCTTTTATCGTTCATTCACAAAAATGATCAAGGAAAAAATTAGCACACGGCCTCGGATCAATGACAAGATCAAGAAGCCGCGCGTCTGCGCTTTAATAGCAGGGACAAAATCTCGGGCCCTGAGTGGGCGGCAAAGACAAAGATGATAATCAAGGCGGCGCCCATAAGTTGGCCGGAAGTGAATATTTCACCGAGGAAAAGAAAACCGGCCAAAAGGGCAATGACAGGGGCGGCATACGACCAGGTGGAAGGAATAACAGGGCCCATTTTTTTTACGAGCCAGTAAAAAAGGGTGGTACCCAGGACCGAGCCAAACAAGGTAAGCCACAAAAAAGGCCAGAGCCCGGCGGACCATACCGCAAGAGACGGGAGCCCTTCCCCGAAAACGCCAAAGGCGAGCAAGCCAAGACTGCCCAGCAGCATCTGCAGAGCGTTCATCTGCAGTACGGGAATCCCTTTGGATAAAATCCGTCGAGCAGTGATGGTTCCGACGGCATTAAAAAGCTCCCCGCCCAGCACCGCCAAAGAACCGGCCCACTCGATTGCCGACAAAGGCGCCTGCAGAGGGGCCTGCAGTAAAAGCACGACACCCGAAAAAGCACCGGCTAGTCCAATCCATTGGTGGGTGGGGGGAAGACGCCGCAGATCAAAAGAATGGACAAGAATGATCATCAACGGGTAGGTCGCTGCCAAAAGGGCCGCCTGTCCCGAGGGGATAAACTGCTGGGCCCAGTAAAGAGCGGCAAACCGGAGGGTGGTCGTGAATAGACCAATACGCAAAACAGCCGTATAGTGGTTTATATCGAGAGCCTGCCACCGGCGGAAAAGACGTAAGTACATTAGCAGAATAAGACCTGCTGAAAAAAAGCGCAGACCGGCAAACATAAAAGGGGTAAAACCGGCCTGCATGCCTAAAGTTATAGCCATAAAGGCAGTACCGCCGACAAGACAGATGACCAGATAGGCCAAAAACATAAAACCAGCTCCTCCTTTTCTGTTTAGCATACCGCAAAGAAAAGCAGCCGGCAAGACTAGTTTGCACAAGCGTGTGCATAATATAAAGAAAGCAGTGAAAAGAGAAAGGGTAAAAGTCTTGCCTGTCGAATTCATAAAGGTGCGCCTGGGTCTCGGCGTATTGAATAGGTTAAGACAGCAAATACCAGGAGGGAAGTGTATGAGCCTAGAGAGAAGAGAGTGGACGCAAGAGCAAAAGGAAGCCATCGTAGACGATGTCATCGAAAAATATGAAAAATATCTTAACCCTGCTTTAGTAAAAGTGTTTCGCTTCATGGGCCTAAATACCATCGAGTGGGAAGCATCGGGGTCCATCGTCAAGGATATTTACGGAGAAGAATTCTTAGACTGTGCGGGCGGTTACGGGATGTTTGTACCGGGGCATGCCCATCCGAAAATCATTCGGGCCGTAAAAGAACAAATGGACCTCATGCCTCTCTCGTCCAAGGTTCTCTTAAGCAAGCCCCTGGCGGATCTGGCGGAAGCACTGGCCAAAGTAACCCCGGGGGATCTACAATATAGTTTTGTCTGCAACAGCGGCACCGAAGCGATCGAAGGAGCGATAAAGTTAGCCCGAATGGCGACCAAAAAACCGAATATCATCACCACCAAGAATGCCTTTCACGGAAAAACGCTGGGCGCATTGAGCGCAAGTGGAAGAGAACAATACAAAGAACCTTTCAAACCCATGCTGCCGGGTTTTATCCAGATACCCTTTAATGACAAAGAAGCCGTGAAAAAAGCAATGGACGAAGATACCGCCGCCGTTTTGCTAGAGCCCATCCAAGGAGAAGGCGGGGTTATCGTCCCCGATGATGACTATCTTAAGGCGGTAAGAGACATTTGTGATCAACACGGCGTACTTTTGATTCTTGATGAAGTGCAGACGGGATTTGGCCGGACGGGCGCCATGTTTGCCGCTGAGCATTACAAAGTGGTTCCGGATATTTTGGTTACCGCCAAAGCACTGGGCGGAGGCGTGATGCCCATCGGAGCCTTTTCGGCGAGAGAAGCGGTTTGGGAGCAGTTTATTGTCCATCCCCTCATCCATACTTCCACCTTCGGTGGAAATCCCATTGCCTGCGCGGCGGGAATAGCTTCCATCGAAGTGATCCAAGAGGAAAACCTGGTTGAGAAAGCGAAATTAAACGGAGAATATTTTTTGGAAGAGCTGAAGCTGATTGCCGATGAGTTTCCTCAAGTGTTCAAGGAGGTCAGAGGGAAGGGATTTCTCATTGGCCTCGAAATGACCGAATCCGGCGCGGCGGGACTTATGATCAACGAATTTATCGAAAACGGAATCTTGGCGGTTTATACTTTAAACAACCCCAAAGTCATCAGGATGGAACCGCCGTTGAATATTAGCCAGGAACAGATGCGCTATGTTCTGAAGGTTTTACGGCAAACCGCCGAAAAAGCCGACGGCATGATGGAAGTATTGATGGACGAAGAATAGACAGAATCTAACGAAGGAGGGACTGTTAGTGCCCCATGTAAAAACAAGCATTATGATTTCAGCCGATCCGAAGGACGTGTATGAAATCGCCAAAGATATGCCGTCCTATCCTGATTTCATGGATGATGTGGAATCGGTTGAAGTGATAGAAGAAGAAGAGGGCAGCACGAATACCAAATGGGTGGTCCGTTTACAAGGCCGTAAAATGGAGTGGACGGAAAAGGACGAATTTGACGAAGAGAATCTCGTCATTCGTTATGCACAAATAAAAGGCGATTTAAAAAAATTCGAAGGGGCCTGGACTTTTCAGCCGGTCTCAGAAGGCACCGAGGTTACCCTCACCGTTGATTTCGAATTTGGGATTCCGATGATTGCCGCTTTGCTCCATCCCATCGCCAAGGTGAAAGTCAAAGAAAATTGTGATATGATGTTAAGAGGAATGAAAGAGAAATTAGAGGATTAGAAGTGTTTTGAGGGGGGAAGTGTGTTGGCAAAAAAGAAGAAAAAGAAAAAAAGCGGTGGATACAAGGCTGATTTTCGGGAAAGGAAAATGCGTAAAATGAATCCTTGGGTTATCTTATCGCTGTATTTTTTGTTTTTCTTGATCATTGCCTATCCAACTTTGTATGTAGTCTTTAACTATGTGGTGGATTATGAAATGCCGGACTGGGCCTTAATTCAATCAAGTTTGGCGCTTTCGGTGGCCGGCGCCGCTTATTATGGAGTCATTCTTAAAGCAAGGCGGGAAGGAAGAGAACCTAGACGATAGGGTTCATAAAAAAAAGGGGGAAATGGCATGAAATTTGTCCGTTACGAAGTAGAAGATCAAAAATATTATGGGATCGTAGAAAATGACAAGGTCAAAGAAATTGAAGGCTGTATTTACGGTGAATATGAAGTAACCGATAAGGAACGTGCCCTGGATGAAGTTACCCTGCTGCCGCCTGTGGAGCCGAGCAAGCTGATTGCCATTGGACTTAATTACTTAGACCATGTAAAAGAAGGGGGCGCGGACCGGGAACCGCCAACAGAACCATTGATTTTCCTGAAAGCGCCTACTTCCATATGCGGTAACGGCGAACCGATTATCATACCAAAACAGGCTAGTCTTACCCATTATGAAGCCGAAATCGGTGTGGTGATCAAGAATAAGATCAAACGGGTCACAGAAGAAGAAGCGCTTGATCATGCCTTAGGTTACATTGTGGCCAACGATGTTTCAGAGAGAGTTTTTCAACGGGGAGACGGACAGTGGACCCGTGCCAAATCTTTTGACACTTTCTGTCCTGTCGGGGATTACATTGTTACCGACATTGACCCCAACGAACAAAAGATCAGCTGCCATCTTAACGGCGAAGTGAAGCAGGATTCAAATACCAACAACATGATTTTCAATATACAAAAAATTATCAGCTATGTTTCGGATCAAATGACCCTGCTGCCGGGAGATGTCATTATTACCGGCACACCGGCCGGAGTAGGCCCCATCGAGCCCGGCGATAAAGTCAGGATCGAAGTGGAAGAAGTAGGGGTTTTAGAAAACCCGGTAGTAGCCGAGGCATAGCATGATGCTTCTGCTCATAAAAAGTATCTGCCCCCTGTTTTCTTAAGTCGGGAATTTGGTTATTGACAATTACGGTAAATTTGCTAGAATACCTTTGACTTGTTTTATCATGGAAAGGGGGCGGTGCAATGGAGGCATTGGGACGCCATATACTGGCGGAAATTTTCGGTTGTGAACATGATATTCTCAACAGTCCCGAAAGGGTGGAGAAAATCATGGTGGAGGCGGCGCTTAAGGCCGGAGCAGAGATTCGCGAAGTGGCTTTTCACCAGTTTAGCCCTCAGGGGGTCAGTGGTGTGGTTATTATCAGCGAATCGCATCTGGCCATTCACACCTGGCCCGAGCTTGGTTATGCCGCCCTCGATGTCTTTACTTGCGGCGAGGCCGTGGATCCGTGGCTGGCCTGCAACGAAATCGTTGACCGTTTTGAAGCGGACAAAGTCACAGCTACCGAATCTCACCGGGGGATCTTTACGCCCGACGGAAAGGATGAATCTGGGTAGCTGGGCTTTTGAACAAGAGAAAAATTGTGCCGGGCAGGTCATAAGACGGCCTGATCGAGTGCAGACATGTGCAGCGGTCTGATACCTCGCAGCAAACGAAAGTTTGTTCGGGGTATTTGTTTTGTCTGTCTTTTTTTCCAAAAGCTTGAAATGAATGGCTGCCGGGGAAGGGGATTGGGCAGCTAAGAACAGCCATTTTGCCGGCAGGAAAAAAAAAACGCATCGTGAATTGTCTAGAGGAAGACAGACAAAGGAGGTGATGACGGTGCAGGACAGTTATTATGTACGTCAAGTACAGGCCCAGCACTTTGGGTTGGCACAACAAAAGAGGTTAGAAGCGTCTTCGGTGCTGATTTTGGGTCTGGGAGGAGTCGGATCGGCGGCGGCCCTTTATTTGGCGTCGGCCGGGATATCCAGGGTAGGACTTGTTGACAGCGGGCGGGTTAAAGAAAGTAACCTGCACCGCCAAATTTTATATACGCCCGGTGATCTTGGACAGTCGAAACCCCGGGCTGCAAAAGAGGAGTTAACAAGACGAAGGCCTGATTTACAATGCCTTCCCTATGCCATCGATGTTGAAAACCAACTGCAGGAAATAGACGAAAGCTATGATCTTTTATTGGATTGTCTCGATAATGTTCAGCCCCGATTAGCCGCCGCTTCTTTTGCTTATGAAAAAGAGCTTATATCCATCAGCGGCGGAGCCAAAGACTGGGAAGGGTTCCTCCTTGTCAGCAATTCTAAAAAAACCGCTTGTTTTGCCTGCTTATACGGGGGGCTTTACAGAAACAAAGAACCTTATCCTAGTCCAGGGATCATGGGGGCCTGTGCAGGCATGGTAGGCACTTTACAGGCAGCTTTTTCCATGCGGTGTTTGACAGAAGAAAACCCATTTCCCCGGGGCAAGTTTTTGTCTTTGGATGTGCGGCATGGCCAAGCACAGGAGATTACCTTAGACAAAAATCCTAGCTGTCCGGTTTGCGGCCAACTAAGATAAAATCCCAGGAGAAGGGATTAGGGGCTTGTCTCGCGAAGAAGACCTAGAATGAAAAAGCAAAATAGATGAAAGGGAGTGCTGTATATGGCAATTGAAGCGCAGGGAGAACGATGGTTTGCGGATCAGACACCATTTAAAGACAATTTAAAAGAACTGTGGGGAGACTGGGGTTGTGATTCTGAAATTGGAAAGCTGCGAGCCGTTTTGATGAGAAGGCCGGGTCATGAAATAGAGGGCTTGGAAGAGTCTTACACAAAATACCGGTGGAAGGCGCCCATGGACCCCGTCAAAGCAAGAGAACAGCATGATCAGCTCACCCAGATCTACCGGGATCACGGGGTCAATGTGCATTATGTGGAAGAAACAGGGAATTATCCTAATGCTTTGTTCTGCCGCGATTTGCTTTTAATGACTCCCGAAGGTGCGATTGTGACTAGACCGGCCATTGAAGTCCGCCGGGGAGAAGAAAAGTATGTTTCGCAGGCACTAGGAAAATTAGGGGTGCCAATCGTAAAAACCATCAACGGCAGCGCCACCTTTGAAGGAGCTTGCGTTATCTGGGTCGATAGCGAATCCGTGCTGCTAGGAGTAGGCAACAGAGCCAATGCCGAAGGAGCAAGACAAGTTGAAGCAGAGCTTAGAAACATGGGCGTAGAGAATGTATGCTATACCCAGATCAACTTTGGGCATGCTCACCTTGACGGCAACATGAACATTGCCGACAAAGATATCGCCGTGATTTTCCCCTGGCAGGTACCTCACGATACGGCTGTTTTTTTAATGGACCGGGGTTTTAAACTGATTGAAGTAAACGACTTAGAAGAAGCCAAACGAAACAGTGCCATCAATTTTGTGGCCTTAGAACCCGGAAAGATCGTAATGCCGGCCGGCAGTCCGAAAACAAAGGACAAACTGGAAAAAGCCGGTGTGGAAGTCATTGAAATCAACATTGACGAACTTCAAAAAGGCTGGGGCGCGATGCACTGCATGACGGCCTTTTTAAAGCGGGATAAGGTAAAGTAACCAGTGATAAGTTCTGTAGGAAAAAAGTAAATAGGTTTCAGATCAGCGAAAGAGCCCTTCCGGCAGCAGCCGGGAGGGCTCTTTCGACACAAAGAAGCGATGATTGCATTATCGAATCGAGTTTATAGACCAACCTAAAAGTTCACCGCTGCCTTAAAAGGAATTTTGCTCCAGAGGGAGAATAGCTCAAAGGAAGACAGTTGCCACATTATTTTTTAAGGAGGAGTACAAAGAATGACAATTGAAGCACATGGAGAAAGATGGTTTGCCAATGAAACTCCCTTTAAGGACCAAATAAAGGAACTTTGGGGAGATTGGGGCGTGGATTCAGAGATTGGAAAACTGCGTTCTGTTTTGATGCGGCGCCCGGGTCACGAAATCGAAAATATGGAAAAAACCTACTCGAAATACCGCTGGAAAGCGCCCATGGATCCTGCCAAGGCCCGGGATCAACACGACGAACTAGCCCAAATTTACAAAGACCATGGGGTTGAGGTGCATTATGTGGAAGAAACCGGCGATTATCCCAATGCTCTTTTCTGCAGGGATTTAATGCTTATGACCCCCGAGGGGGCCATTGTGACCCGTCCGGCTATCGAAGTGCGACGCGGGGAGGAAAAATATGTTTCGCAAACGCTGGGAAAACTAGGCGTGCCTATCGTAAAGACCATCAACGGAAACGGTACTTTTGAAGGGGCCTGTGTCATTTGGGTTGACAGAGAGTCGGTTCTGCTCGGTTTAGGCAACAGGGCCAATGCCGAAGGGGCAAGACAAGTAGAAGCCGAACTTAGAAATATGGGGGTCACCAATGTTTGTTACACACAGATTCCCTTCGGCCACGCTCACTTAGACGGCAACATGAACATTGCCGACAAAGACATCGCCGTGATTTTTCCGTGGGAGACGCCACACGAGACGGCTGTTTTCTTAATGGAAAGAGGTTTTAAACTGGTGGAATGCAATCTACCGGAAGAAGCTGAAGTCTCCGGAGGAATTAACTTTGTGGCCATCGAGCCCGGCAAAATCGTGATGCCCGCCGGAAACCCCCATACCCGCGATAAGCTTGAAAAAGCAGGCGTGGAAGTGATCGAAATCGACATTGACGAACTGCAAAAAGGCTGGGGGGCCATTCACTGCATGACGGCCTTTTTGAAAAGAGATCCCGTGGAATAAGGATACGAGAAGAGGGGAGGTAAGTCGATGAAATTGTGGGGAGGAAGATTTCGCAAAGAAACCCAGTTTACGGCCCAGGACTTTACCGCTTCGATTCCTTTTGACAGAAGGATGTACAAACAGGACATTCAAGGCAGTATGGCTCATGTGACTATGCTGGCCCAACAAGACATTATCACCGAAGAGGAAAGGGACCAAATCATAAAGGGCCTTGAGGAAATCATGGCAGAGATCGAGGACGGATCATTTGAGTTTAAGGTTGAGCTAGAAGATATTCATATGAATGTGGAGAAAGCGTTAATTGAAAAGATCGGGCCGGTGGGTGCCAAAGTACATACAGCCAGAAGCCGAAACGACCAGGCTGTCTTGGATACCCACTTGTATCTTCGTGAAGAGATGGAAGAAATCATGGAGCAGATTAACCGCTTCCAGCAGGTTATCATCGACCAGGCAGAAGAGCACATTGAGGTGATAATGCCCGGCTACACGCATCTGCAGAGGGCCCAGCCTTTGTTGTTTTCTCACCATATTATGACCTATTTCTTCCGCCTGCAGGCCGATTTTGAGCGTCTTCAAGACTGCTATAAGAGGGTCAACGTATCCCCTTTGGGAGCCTGTGCATTGGCGGGCACGTCTTTTCCGATCGATCGGGAATACGCGGCCGAGCTTCTGGGCATTCCCAAGGTATACGAAAACAGCATGGATGCGGTCAGTGACCGTGACTTTGTCATCGAATTTTTATCAGCCGCTTCCATCCTGGCCATGCATATAAGTCGGCTGAGCGAAGAGATGATCCTGTGGTCTTCGTATGATTTTGGTTTTATCGAAATGGATGATGCCTACAGCACGGGAAGCAGCATTATGCCCCAAAAGAAAAACCCGGATGTGTGCGAGCTGTCTAGAGGAAAAACCGGAAGGGTATACGGTAATCTTATGTCGGTCTTAACGATGATGAAGGGTCTGCCTATGGCCTTTAATTCGGATATGCAAGAAGACAAAGAACGGTTGTTTGACACGATTGATACGATCAAGGGTGTACTAGATATAAATACCAAGATGTTTAGCCATATCAAAGTCAAAAAAGACCGGATGAAAGAATCTCTTAAAGGCGATTTTTCCAACGCCACCGATATGGCCGACTATTTAGCCAAAAAAGGGATGCCCTTTAGACAAGCCCACGGGGTGGTCGGGGAGGCGGTTCTTTACTGTGTCGAAAACAGTAAATACCTGGAGGATCTGACTTTGGAAGAAATTCAAAGCTTCTCTGATCAATTCCAAGAAGACATTCTTGAAGTGATTAAACCCGAAAACTGTGTAAACACCCGTCTTTCATACGGCGGAACGGCACCCCAACGAGTCAAAGATCAAATCAGTATCGGCAAAGCCATACTAAAAGACAACAAGAGTAAACTGAGCAGATAAACAGCAAAGATGCTTAAAGAAAGCGACGGTGATCATAGCCGCCCCGGAAACAAGAATAAGATAAATAAGGCTGACATCGTAGGAGAGGGGGGATTTTTAAGAGGTGTTTTTTTCACGTGAAAGATGAGAGCATGCTTGATGAACTTCTGTATGGAAAATGCAAGAAAAAAGGAGGTTTTACAATGGTTGACATGAGCCGGTTTATTTCTGACCGCAGTAAATTGATCAAACCTTCTCAGATCCGCGCTATGCTGGCCATGGCGGCAGGCTTAGACGATGTGGTAAGCTTAGGAATTGGCGAACCTGATTTTGACACTCCCCAGCACATCATTGATGCTGCTTTTAAAGCCGCTTCTGAAGGGATGACCCACTACTCTGATGCGCAGGGATTAAAACCTCTTCGCGAAGCGCTGGCGGTAAAACTAAAACAGAGAAATGGCATCGATGTGACCCCCGAAGAGATTTTGGTCACTATTGGGGGCGGCGGCGGTATTTCCATCTCTTTTCTTAATCTTTTAAATCCGGGTGATGAAGTTATTACTGCCGACCCCTGCTACGCGATGTACTTTTCACAGCTGACGCTAGCCGGAGCCGTGCCCGCTACCGTGCCGGTTACCGAAGAAAATGATTTTCGCCTCGTGGCAGAAGACATCGAAAAAAGGGTCACACCAAAAACCAAGATGATCATTTTGAATTCGCCGCAAAATCCCACCGGTTCCGTATTGACTCGAGAAGATCTAGAAAAAGTAGCCGAAATTGCTCAAAAACATGATCTTCTCGTACTTTCCGATGAAGCTTACGAAGAGTTTCTCTACGGTGAGGGTGAACATATCAGCATAGCTACCCTTGACGGGATGAAAGAAAGAACATTGACTCTCAACACTTTTTCCAAAACCTATGCCATGACGGGCTGGCGTATAGGGTATGTTGCCGGGCCGAAAGAGCTGATCCAGCAGATGACAGTTTATCAAGGTACTTTTTTAGCCAACCCCAACACTTTTGTTCAGGCCGGAGCCATTCAAGCACTCAAAGAAGGAGAAGAAGACATCAAAAATATGATCCAGGCTTATGCTCGCAGGCGTGACATTATTGTGGACGGGCTTAATGAGATTCCCGGTATTTCCTGCAAGAAACCGATCGGAGCCTTTTATGCCTTCCCCAACATCAAGCAGCTAGGCACAAGTTACGATGTGGCGGTGGATTTCATTAAAAAAGCCCATGTGGTCACTTCTCCGGGAACCGCATTTGGTCCGGGCGGTGAAGGATACCTGCGGGTTTCTTACGCCAACTCCGAAGAAAATCTCAAAGAAGCTTTAAAGAGAATCACAGAAGTAGTTAAGACACATTATGCAGACAAAATAGGCTAACAGCTACCTTGAGAAAGGAAGAGATAGATGACCATTCGATTAGCAAAAAGAACAGAGCAGGCTCAAGCTTCCAAGATTAGGGCGATGTTTGCCCACGCCATGGGAAAGGACGATTTAATTAGCCTGGGGATAGGAGAGCCCGATTATGATACACCGAAACATATAGTCGATGCGGCTTGCGATGCGCTACGGGAAGGTTTTACGCATTATTCTCCGAGTGCCGGCGAACCTTTTTTGCTTCGTGCTCTCGCCGAAAAAGTGCAGACTAAGAACAAGATCGATGCCACTCCGCAGGAAATCATCGTCACCATTGGCGGCCAAGAAGCAATGATGCTCAGTATGCTGGCTGTGATTGATCCAGGAGACGAAGTGTTGATTCCAGATCCCA
>SLNR01000117.1 GCA_007132905.1 Candidatus Sumerlaeota bacterium
GTAGGGAAAAAGAGAATAGTTTTTGTGTGTGGTAAGATTTACGTAAAACCAATAACCGCACCATAGATAGGAGCTGCCTCATGGCTATAATAAACTGAGTTCGTGAGAAAAATTGCACTAGGATATTTGAAAGATAATGTTAACTTGCTGTAGAAGATCGAAATGACAGAAAAATTCTTACTTAAGATCCCAGAAACCATACAATAACTGAAGTGATCTTTCGATCTTTTTAAAAGGGCTTTTGCCAGCCGCTCAGTGGGTTGTGTGATCAAACATAATCAAACAGCTTCAAGTGCATCGTAATCATTTAAAATGTCTGGCACTCTATGTCAAGTACAAGGAAAAGGAAGATGAACAAAGGATGCGTTCAGAGTCCTTAAGTGAACGGATAAAAGAGGGTAGATGACCGCCTGCATTCAGGAAAAGGGCTGATGAAAGCAATTGCATTGAGTAGCAAATATGCCTAGCCGGAGCTTATAACAGGACCATTGAGTTGAGAAATATATTCAAAAGCGCTCATAGATGATGAGCTGGGACATAATAAGTCTGAAAGATTGCCAAAAAGATCTAGGCTCGGCGGCATAGTAATACTTTGCGATGTCGACCGTATCAGACAGGATAATAAAAAATTGTGTCAAAGAGGAGAAGGGAAGAGTTGGTTGCTTAATAGGTGTTGCGCATCTGCTGTATTGAACCGTTATGAGGTATAAGGCTATGTAACAGAGAAGGGGTGCAGATATGGAATCCACCAAAAAAAGCAGCTCGTCGAATAAGAAATGGCATAGCAGGGAAGCCAAAAATGTTTTGAAAGAACTAGAGGCCTCCATAGATGTAGGGTTGTCCGAGGAGGAGGTGCAGAATCGTCTAAAAGAGTATGGTAAGAACAAGATGCCTGAGGCGAAAAAGGAAAGTGCGTTAATGCGCCTTCTTTCGCAATTCCACAATACCTTGATTTATCTACTCATTGCGGCAGCAGTGATTACAGCTCTCATGGACCACTGGGTTGACACACTTGTGATTGTGGCCGTGGTTGTCATAAATGCCCTGATTGGTTTTGTCCAAGAGGGGAAGGCAGAGCAAGCACTTGAAGGCATCAAAAAAATGCTTACTTTAGAGGCTATGGTGATAAGAAGCTCAAACAGGCAGAAAATAAATGCAGAAGAGCTTGTGCCTGGAGACATCGTCATCCTGAGATCAGGGGATAAGGTTCCTGCAGATTTACGGATTATTAAAGCTAAAAACCTAAGAGTTGAAGAATCCCCCCTTACAGGGGAGTCGACCGATGTAAAAAAGCACACAGAGCCAATCGAAGAAGAAGTGGTTCTCAGTGATAGGGAGAATATGGCTTACTCAGGGACTATGGTTACCTATGGGGAAGCGACCGGTGTGATAGTATCTACAGGAGAAAATACAGAGTTGGGAAAAATATCTCAGATGATGCAAGAAGTAGATAAAATCACCACTCCTTTTCTTCAGAAAATTGATCGCTTTGCAAAAGTGTTGTCTGTTTTTATAATATTTTTAGCGGCCGCTTTTTTTGTATTCGGATTTTATTTCCGGGATTATGCGAATGTGGAATTGTTTATGGCCACGATAAGTTTAGTTGTGGCGGCAATCCCTGAGGGACTACCGGCTATTATGACGATTACCTTAGCCATAGGCGTACGGCGAATGGCCGGAAGAAACGCTATCATACGCCGGTTGCCTTCAGTTGAAACATTGGGGTCCGTTTCAGTTATTTGCTCAGATAAAACAGGAACACTCACAAGAAATGAAATGACAGCCAAGACTGTTACGACAGCAGATGATTACTATGAAGTTGAAGGATCAGGATATAAACCAAAAGGAAAGATATATAAGGAGAATGAACAGGTAAAAGTTGAAGAAGAAGCTGCTTTGAATAAACTTATTCAGTGTGTACGTGCTTGTAATGACTCTGACATTAAAAAGGACGATCGAGGCGAATGGGAGATTGTAGGAACGGCTACGGAAGGATCTTTGCTTACCCTAGCTTATAAAGCCGACCTTAGAAACTATACTCCAAAGCGCATCGATTCCATACCCTTTGAATCTGATAATAAATATATGGTAACCTTGAATCAAGATGAGGAAAACAACCTTGTGTTTATGAAAGGTGCACCGGAGAGAGTACTTGCCATGTGCACCAAACAGCTAACAGCAGATGGTGAAAAGGAGCTAGATTCAGATTTTTGGGAAGAAAAGATGAATTCAATAGCAAACCGGGGCGAGCGAGTTATTGCTGCAGCGTTTAAAAACGTGGAAACGGCGGTTGAAGATTTAGATGATGATAAGCTGTATAAAGAGGACCTTGTTTTTCTTGGTCTTATTGGTATTAGTGACCCTCCCCGGGAAGAGGTTTACGAAGCAATCCAAGAATGTAAAAATGCGGGCATTCGAGTTGTGATGGTTACAGGAGACCATGCTATTACAGCAAAAGGAATAGCCGAAAAATTAGATATCGGCGAGGGTCGAGAAGTTATGACGGGCGCCGAAATAGAGAAACTAGATGACGATACACTTACTCAAGTGGTCATGGAGCATGATGTTTTCGCCAGAGTAGATCCTGAGCATAAGTTGCGTTTGGTAGAAGCATTTCAAAATAATAATGTACTATGTGCTATGACAGGAGATGGTGTAAATGATGCTCCTGCATTAAAACGAGCCAATATTGGCATAGCGATGGGGATAAAAGGTACAGAGGTTTCCAAGGAGGCCTCAGAAATTATCCTGATGGATGATAACTTTGTTTCAATAGTAAATGCTGTCGAAGAAGGGCGAACAGTGTATGATAATATCCGAAAAACGATCCTCTTTGTATTGCCAACAAATGGTGCGGAGATACTTGTTCTTACAGGTGCAATATTAGTAGGGGTTACACTCCCTATCACTCCTGCACAGATATTGTGGGTGAATATGGTAACGGCTGTAACGCTTGCTCTGGCCCTTACAATAGAGCCAATGGAGAAGAAAGTGATGGCTTTACCTCCAAGAAAGCCCGAAGAACCCATACTAGGAAACTATTTTCTATGGCGCATTCTTTTTGTTTCACTATTGATTGCAGGATTAACCTCATTGGGATATTGGTGGTCAGTAGTCAGTGGCAATGATCTGGACACGAATCGAACAATTGCTGTTAACATGCTGGTGGCTGGGCAAATGTTTTATCTTTTTAACTGCAGGAAGATTAATGAAACCAGCCTGAGTGGTGACTTTTTTAAAAACAAGCATGCTTTTTTAGCGGTACTAGTTCTAGTTTTACTCCAGTTAGCATTTACTTCTGTGCCTTTTATGAATAATCTTTTTGCAACTGCCCCTTTAGCTTTTGGCGAATGGATGATTCCTGTTGCCGGCGGGTTTTTAGTGTTCTTTATTGTTGAAGTGGAGAAATATTTTACTAGTAAATCATCATAATACGGCTCAACCTTTCACAAGCTGTAAGTGCAAGACATTGATAAGACGGGACCGCAGGCGCAGGCAGCCGATTTTGCTAGTATTCCCGGACAGATAGTATGAAGTGGGTTCGACTTCCCCGTGGAGGTTTTACGGTGAGGAAATTTAACCTATAAGTTATTTCGCACATCCGTTGTGAAGTGACTTGTTTGTGGGTTTGATCCTCTCATCCTAGAGTTGTTGTGCGCTTTGCGGCGGATTGTGATGTTTTTTTGTTGGTAAGATTATTTTGATTTTTAATGAAACTGCGGTGAAATTGTATGAAGATGCAGGCATTGATATTCCTACGGTTTTAAACTGACAGAAAAGGATA
>SLNR01000168.1 GCA_007132905.1 Candidatus Sumerlaeota bacterium
CCCGGGATCGTACCTATAAAAGGGCCAAAATAGGGGATGACATTGGTAATAGCAGCAAAGAGTGCAAGCAAAAAAGCATAGTCAAGTCCGACAATGAGGTAGCCAATATAGACAAAAGTTCCAACAAAAAGGCTGACAATGAGCTGTCCTTGAACATAAGAGCTGAGGGTATCGCTCATTTCACGCAAAATACTTTCGCCTTTTTTCTGATATTTTCCCGGAAGAATTTTAGCAGCAGCAGAAGGGAAACGATGACCATCTTTTAGCATATAAAAAAGTATAAAAGGGATAGTAAATAAGACAACAAAAAAATTGGTGATATAACCTAACACCGTTGAAATATTGACCATAAACGCCTCTACCAGGTTATCGACAACCTCAGCATAGTCAATATTCCGCCAGGCCTCAAAAAATTCTACTTCTTGAAAACGTTCAAAGAAGGCTGATTCTTCCAACCGCAGAAACTCACTATGAAGATAGGCTAGGAATTCGGGAGCACTATCAATTAATCCAAGGAATTGACGTTGAAGGATCGGTCCTAAAAATACAAAAGTAAATACCAGCAAACCGGCTGCGGCTAAATATATGAGGAGAATAATAACAGTTCTTGGAAGCCGTCCCTGAGCAAGCCGATCGACGGCTGGATTGATTAAATAATAAAGAAGTCCCGCTCCCAGTACAGGTAAAGAAATAGCTGTGATTAATACGACAAGGGGATAGAAAACAAAAGCAATTTGACTTCCAACCCAGATGGTGAGAAAAATGAGAAGCAGCCAAATGGTAAACTGAAATGGTTTTGACCTGAGCAACGAAGACACCCCTCTTATTTCATAGATAGCGAAACACTCTTCTCTTAACAATCTATCACAAACAAGTTATAAAAGGAAATAGAATTCAATCGGTAAAATTGAGACGTTCAAATATAGTGTTCCACAATAAGCCCATTTTGCAAGAAAAACTTGAAATTTGCTGGATATTAGACCGATTTTTACAATACGATGGTGTAACTGTACCGGCAAAGATGCAGTCTATGTTGTTTTCCAATGGTTTACAATGTGGCCAGGAATGTAAAAGGATTGCCTAGATTCATTGATCAATCCGCAGTGAAAAAAGGCAAGAGAAAAGAGGGGGTTTAAATGGTAGAGAAATTGATGTTGGATTACTATCTTGATCAGCCAAGGGCTCTTAAAAATGTTTTCGAAAATAGTAAAAAAGAAGCTCGGGTTTTTACTGATTTGATAAGAGAGGTGGATCCGGATAGGATTTATCTGATTGGAAGTGGTTCTTCCTTTTATGCTGTCAAAGCTTCTGTTCGTTTTATGGAATCTGTTCTTAGACTAGAGGTGATACCGTCGATTCCTACGAATATGCCCGGGATTTATGGGCAAAAGCCGCTTTTGATTTTCCTGTCACAAGGGGGATCTTCCACCAATACCGTCATGGCTGCCGAAAAACGAAAAGAATATCCTTCAGTTTCAATCACTGCGGAGGATCACTGCCGGCTGAATGAAATAGTATCTCGGCACATGAATCTTGGGATCGGGAGAGAAGAGGCGGGCCCCAAGACAGTAGGATATACTTCAAGTGTGTTGTTTCTCTATTTGATTTCTTTGGAGGGTGCACTTGCCAACGGGAAAATCAGCCAAGATCAATATGCCGTCAAGTTGGCAGCGATTCGCACGGCTGTGAACAACATGGATATAAATATGAAAAGAACAAAGCAATGGTTTGAACGCATTAAAGCGGACTTGTCTCAGATAGAAAGCTTTATCATTGTCGGGAAAGAAGAAGCAGGAGATATTGCCTTGGAAGGAGCGCTTAAAATTCTAGAGACAATGAGGATTCCGTCTTCAGGATATGAATTTGAAGAGTATTTACACGGTCCGATTCTTCAGATTAGTGAAGATTTGGCCGGGATTTATATCGTTCCTGAAGATGAAGACAAAAAGAGGATAGAATCGGCGGCAAAATTACATCATTCCGTATCGCCCTTTATATATAGAATAACAGCTGACAAAAATGATCCTGATCCTAGAACATTAACAGTAGAGAAAACCGGCTATTCGTTTACGCAAATATTCGAAGTAATTTTCCCCTTTCAAATAATCGGAGCGAAGGGCCCTAAGATTACGCAGAATAAAGAAAGAAGGCATTTTCTTAAAGAATTCGAGGCTCTCCATCCTATCAAACATGAAAACGGCTATTAATTCAATAAAAAGGTAAATAGGAGAGACGAGAAGAAAAAAGTTCTCTTTAGTGTGGCTAAGCAAAGAGGTTGGAGGCAGTAATGTGAGATATGTCATAGGAATAGACAGCGGCGGCACAAAATATTTAGTTAAAGCAGCGAACTTGAAAGGTCAAGTGCTAGGGAAATTTGAAGGTTCGCCGGCTGGCTTTCGTTTTGATTCTCTGCAATGTGCTGTTAAGAAAGTGAGCCAAAATATTGATTCTTGCTTGAGTCAGTTTGGCGGGAATCGTGCAGACTGCGTTTATATGGTGTGCGGCTCTACTGGAATTGATTCTAAAGAAGACTATTTTCGGATAAAAGAGGTGTATGAAAATCTGCCGGGTTTTTCCTGTCCTTTGCGCTGCGTGAATGATGCTGAGGTGGCTCAATATGCAGCCACCGGAGGGATAGGTGTTCTTGTGATTTCAGGTACCGGTTCAATTGCTTTTGGACGAAATGCCCAAGGAGAAACTGCTAGGAGCGGTGGCTGGTGGCTGAGTATGGCGGCTGATGAAGGATCGGGCACATACATAACGGTTCGTGCTTTACAGCATTTAGCTTTATGGTTTGATCATCGTATTGATGAAAGCAAACTGGCCTTGGATTTGAAAAAAACACTTGATATCAATAAACGAAAGGATCTCATTACATTGGGAAGAAGCAGTGCTTCGAAATGGGGCCCTTTGAATATTCCCCAAATAGTTGACCAAGCAGCTGAGCAGGGTGACGCTGCCGCTTTAAGAATTATTCAAGACGCAGCTGGTCATACTTATGATCTGGCCAATTCTGTTGTCAAAAAATTAAATTTTGACAAAGATCTAGCTTTTAAGGTCGGAGTATGGGGGAGCGCGATTACAAAAAGCCGGCTGCACTTTCACTTTTTTAAGGAAAAGTTTGAAAACGAGTATCATCATGTGCAGGTGATTTTGCCTGAGAAAGATGCAGCTGACGGGGCTTTGCAAATGGCTCTGGATCTGCTGAAAAAAAGATAAAATCCTTTTAAAGAATGATGGATCTTTCTCGTTTGGTAAAGACAGAAACAATCCGGATGGTGAGCGTGTTGAATGAGATTTTCTCTATCAAGACTTCTGGAGGGGTTTTACACTTTTTATGCAGCCGCGGATGGTGGGTTTACCAATAAAACAAACCATGACATAAAGGCAAAAAAGCAAAAGGATCTATGCAAATATAAAGAGTACTTAGATGGTATTTAAAGGGATCTAGGCGGATTTTTTTGTAGATTCGAGACGCTTAGACTATTTGCACGAAAGGAGGTAGGGCATTTCTAGTTTAGTTTGGAGGAGGATGCCCTGGCCAACATGAAAATAGCGCTGTTTGCAACGGTTCTATACGCAATCATGGGTCAATGGTTTTTATGGAATGCCTTAATCCGATCGGATTCTTTGTCTGCCTTTGTGTTTTTGTTTATGGCCATGATATTGGCTTTTTTTCAGTCAATAAAGGTTTTGAAGGGAACACTTGAAAGTGAAAGGTTTTATGGGCTGAGGTTTGAGATGAAG
>SLNR01000093.1 GCA_007132905.1 Candidatus Sumerlaeota bacterium
AAAACGGATGGTCTTTTATGTTTTAAGGAAAAACAGCGAAATTTTTGATACTTAAATGAGATTGTCGAAAAGAAAAAATTCTCATAGCAGTACTTTTGAAGGTGTTTCTGAGCAAAACAGCCTATGGACAATATAAACAAAGAATCTGGGCTCGCGGGAAAAGTGGGTTTCATGAAAAGGAATAAATTTTGGAAGGAGTTTTTTCAGCCAGCGAGAATGTAGGGAAAGACATATCATAAGGGGGTTAAATTCGTGGATGGATGTCATCTTCAACTATTTGAAAAAGAGCATGAAGAGTATCTGAAGGATGAATCTAGGAGCGTGGGATATGCTCAATATATTTCTTTCCCCAAAAACGAAGATGAGATAAAGATTGCTATAAAGAAAGCAGAAGAAATGGATATTCCTTTAACAGTGCAAGGGGCTAGAACAGGGATTTCGGCTGGAGCGGTTCCTGAAGGCGGACTGGTTTTGAATCTATCAAAAATGGACCAGGTTACCGGTATGAGGTTTTGTCCCGAGGAGCAGGCGTTTTTTTTAACCTGCCAGCCAGGGATCGTGTTATCAACTTTAAGGGAGAAGATTCAAAATAAGGATTTTCCCACTGCAGGCTGGACAGAAGAATCGCTAGCAGCTTATGAGCTATTTAATGATTCACAAGAGTGGTTTTTCCCTCCTGATCCGACAGAAACTTCGGCCACCATAGGGGGAATGATCGCATGCAATGCATCAGGGGCAAGGACTTTTCACTACGGTCCTACCCGTGATTATATCAATGCGTTGTCTCTTATCACAGCCGATGGTTCTTCGCTGCGTCTAAAAAGAGGAGAGAACATTGCAGAAGGATCGCGTTATACTTTAACGACGGAAAATGGAAAAAAAAGGCAAGGCACTTTTCCCGGCTACTCTTGGCCGAAGGTAAAAAATGCCTCGGGATACTATGCTGATAAAAATATGGATTTGATTGATTTGTTCATTGGCAGTGAAGGCACACTAGGGATTGTATCAGAAGCGGAACTGCGCCTAAGCCCTGCTCCGGGAGAAATGTGGAGTATGACGGCTTTCTTTGAAGATGAAGAATCTGCGGTCAATTTTGTTATTCGACTGCGCGAGGAGAGGTTTCCCGAGGCGGTCGTGGCAGCTATTGAGTATTTTAATGTTCATGCCCTCAATTTGCTTCGCGAACAGAGAAAAACACCAGCCTTTGAATCGATTCCCGAAATATCTCCTGAATACCATACGGCGATTTACTTTGAACTTCACGGAGAAGACGAAGAAGCAGTAAGTGAAGCCATGATGCAAACATGCGACATTTTGATAGAAGAAGGCGGAGACGATGAAATGACCTGGATTGCTGTTAATGAGAAGGAAATGGAAAAGCTCCATTTCTTTCGTCACGCAACGCCGGAGGCTGTCAATCTTTGCATTGATGAAAGGCGAAAGGAAAGCCCGGGCCTCACAAAGCTGGGGACCGATATGGCCGTGCCTGATTGCAAACTAAAAGAGGTTATCCAACTATACAGCCAATCATTAAAAGAAACTGATTTAGAATGGGTTATGTTTGGTCATATCGGAGATAATCATATTCATGTTAATATTCTGCCGAACACTATGGAGGAATACGAAAAAGGCAAAGCTATATATAAAAACTGGGCGAAAGAAGTGATCGCTATGGGGGGGACCGTATCTGCTGAGCACGGGATTGGCAAATTAAAAAAATCTTTCTTAAAAGATATGTACGGCGAAGAAGGAATCGAAGCGATGAAAGCGGTGAAGAAAGAATTTGATCCCCAGGGACGGTTAAACAAAGGCTGTTTGTTTGAATAAAGACTTTGTTTTAAGCAAGATCTATTTTGATGCTTTAAAAATATGCCTCGGGGGTGTGCAAAAAAGAATAAACAAAAAACCGGTGGGGAAGTCTATTGGAGCGAGATCATAAAAGAACAAGAATAGACAGGCTGTCTTGATGTGCTTTCTTCGTGCATGCTAGTTGAAATAATACTGGCTGTCATGAAGAAAGCATTTATGGTTACTGTTGAAGCTTTCGATCATATCTCAATAGCCGGTTTTTCTTGATCACTTAAATGACGAGGGTCGGTTACTAAAAATCTCATGAGCAGGTAGCTGATAATCGAAGCGGCTCCCACAAAATAAAAGAGTATATCATATGTGAGCTGTTGGGCGATCGTTCCTGCCAAAAGAGGCGAAATCAAGGCCCCAATCGCCGAAACGCCGTTGGCGATGCCTATATAAGACGAGCGACTTTCAGGTTTTCCAAACTCCATGAGTATATTGAGTGATGGCAGCATGAAGCCAGAATCAGAAAGCCCTGACAAAGCAACAACGACAATGAAACCTGTCAAGCTGGTCAAAGAAGGGACGAAAAAGGAAGCGACACCGATCAAAAGGCAGGCCAATTCAAGGGGCGCTTTCCAGCCTCTTCCTTGAGAGTAGTACCCCCAAAGAAGGTTGCCGATGGTTTGAGTTGCCAGCAGAGCGAAAGTAAAAACACCGACAGTGGCGGCCGATTCTTGGGGAGTCAATTCTAACTTGGAAGTAGCCGCTAAAATATAAAAGGGGATGCCGGCCCGGCTCACATTTGAAAACGAACGGACATAGCAATAAACGGCAAAATTCCTGTCTTGGGCAAAATAAGTGGGGATGCTTTTCAATTTTTCGCGCACGGTAGTGGGGGGATTGACTTTTAAAGAAGGCACCTCTTTTGTTCTAGCGATAACAAAAAGATCCGCTGTCATGACCAAGAAGGCGAGCAAAAAACTCAAAGCATAACCGGTTGGATACAAATAAGTCTCGATGATTCTCCCGGCAGCAATCCCTGCAAGTGCGGTAGCTGAAGAGGCAAAAAAATTCCTCACCCCGAAATAAGAACCCCGGTATTCCACAGGAATAATCTTCGACATCAAGTCGGTCCAAACCAAAAGGTAAAGTCCCATGGAAGCGGAAGCCACTACATATAAGCTGAGAAAGACAGGAAACGTAACGTCTCTTGAGAAAAACATTACCGACATGGCAATCAAAAGCATGGGCGCCCTTGCCCAGAGGCCGTACCATAACAAAGGACGTTTCTTGACCGCCATATGTTCCACGAAGGCACTTCCAAACAACTGAGAAACTTGATTCAAGGCAAATCCAACCGAAGTGACAAGGCCGACTAGAAAATCAGATCCGGTTAAATCATAAACAAACTTAGGGATCACGGTGGCCGGCCAATAAAAACCTAGCCCGGCAAAATGCAAAATACCATGAATGTAGCCGATGGTGCGATTGGCAGGAAAGTTGTCTCTGATTTTTTGATCAAATTCCTGCTGATCATCCGGTGTAGGTTCCACCGGGCCTAAGGGAATTTTTTGATCAACCATAATGATCCTCCTAAAATGGACTGAGACAAATTTGTCAAGAGCAAGATTTTTTGTGATTTCATGTTAAATTTTTGCATACCGGCAACTTTTCGCCAAAAAAATTATATCAAAGTAAAAACGAATCAGCAACCACGGCCAAGACACATCAGTATTGGGTATTTTAACTAGCTGCCTGTGCTGCTTAAAAAATGAATGAGAGTTACGGTTTGTTGGCATAATGCACTGTCGAAGGATTTTTACCGGAATGGAGTGCAGGCAGATAGCGTTCCCAAAAATCTTTATGGAGAGAAATGACCACAGAACGAAGAGCAAT
>SLNR01000113.1 GCA_007132905.1 Candidatus Sumerlaeota bacterium
ATTTGTAGTAAAATATTACTCACAAGAGATCCTCTCCTTTTGGTGTTTAGAGTGTGGTGATTCTATTTTACCAAAAGGATGATCTCTTGTTTGTTTTTTCCTACAACAATTTTACACTATGACTGCCCTACATGAATTTACCTTGTAGTCATGTCCATAGAAAAAAGCAAATGTCCCAAGGCCAGAACCCAATTTATTATCTTTCCTGTCTATTAATTGCAATAGCTTTTTTAGTGTTGATCGCTGTCAGTGTCTCTCGGTAGTGTACACTTAAGTTCGCAAAAATGAAAAGGAAAAACCATCGGCCACTCCGAAAATGGTGAGTAACGAGCAAACCAAAAAGGAGTGTAAGCCGATGGTCTCACCCTAATTCTAACGTAGATTTTGAGGAAATGCTATTGCAATTCATGACAGAAGATGATCCGATGCTATCCATGCTTAGATGGCTGTGCGATCAACTGATAGAAGCGGAAGTTTCATCAAAAGTTAATGCCGGCAAATCAGAACGCAGCCCGGAGCGATCCGAGTACCGCTGCGGATACCGGCCGAGACGGTTTGATACCCGCAGGGGGACCAAGTATTTGTTTGTCCCCAAGGTGAGGAAAGGTGGATACATCCCCTTCTTTGTCAGTGAGAAGAAGCGCTCAGAAGCAGCATTGATGAATGTCATCCAGGAAGCGTACATCAATGGCGTATTCACCCGCAAAATCGATCGTCTGGCAAAGAGTCTGGAGATTGATTCCATCTCCCGGGGACAGGTATCGGAGATCACCCGGGAGCTGAATGAACAGATAAAAGCGTTCCGGCAACGGCCACTGCAGGGACCTATCCAGTGATCTGGGTGGACGCTCTGTATGAGAAGATACGATATGACCGACAGGCGAAGAACATGGCCGTCCAAGTTGTCATCGGCATCGATAAAAAGGGCCGGCGAGAAGTCCTAGCCATAGAACCAGTGCACGAAGAGTCTGAGCCTACCTACTGCAAACTGTTTGACAATCTTAAAACTCGCGGTTTGAAAGATGTCTGGCTGGTGGTCTCAGACGCCCACAAAGGACTAGTCAAAGCCATTCAGAAATCCTTTGTTGCTACAAGCCGGCAACGGTGCAAGGTTCATTTTATGCGCAATATATTGGCCCATATACCCGCCAAAGGCAAGGCGATTTTTGCCGAGAAGCTCAAACAGATATGGCTTCAGCCGGATCTGGACAACGCCGGGACGTATACCCGCATGCTGGTTGAATCATACGAGCACCGGTATTCGGAAGAGATCGAGGTTTTAGAATCGAGATTGGAAGACTCACTGCAGTTTTACTGCTTTGAACAAATCGATTCCAGAAAGATTTCATCGACCAATATGCGGGAGTGCTTGAACCGGGAAACCCGCAGGCGGACATCGGTAGTCGAGATATTTCCAAACATGGATTCATACACACGCTTAGTCACATTTTATCTGCTTGAATACAGCGAAGACTGGTCCACAGGTAGAAGTTATATCCGGCAGGAGATCATCGAACATATACAAGCAGAGCGCAAGCGTGCGGCCTGATGGGGCTGTGACCCAAACCCCGTCCTCGCCGGAGGCAGGTGGTCTGATGGAACAGACCACCTCATAAAAAGATTTGGGACTGGCGAGGGAACAAGGGTCAAGATGAACTCACTATTGTGCGCCCTTGATTACCGTGATGCATTAGCCGTTACCCCGAAGGAGTAGCAGATGGTTTTTGCGGACAATGCTTGGCACAAGCTCAGTGTCCTTTGAACTGTTTTTAAAAATATGTTGTGAAGAATACTTCGCTCATAGAGCATTTTTGAATCGATTCCAATGTCTTACCACTTTTGGCTTCTCAACAGCATCAATTTTAGGTCAACGACCAACTTTATACTTTTTTCATAAGAATAAGCTCCCCTTTGTGTTGTCTTGTCATATTTCTCATTTCAAGCACTACTAAGAGGGGAGCTTATCATTTTTTTATGCCTTCTTTATCTTCTTATTCATCTGTTTCAGAAAACAAATCTTTTCGATTAAATTTACTCATTGTCTTCTCTAAACCAAATCGGAAATATTCATGCAAAGCTTGCGTTATAAGATCAACCAAATCAGGCAGTTTTTCTCTTTCCTCCCCATTAAAAGGGGTAAGAACATAGTCTGCTGGATCTTCTTCGTCTTCGGGGCGACCTATGCCCACCCTTACTCTCACAAATTGATCAGATCGAATCGCAGTTTGAATTGATTTTATGCCGTTATGACCGGCGGCGCTTCCCCCTAATCGGAATCTGATCCTTCCAAAAGGCAGATCAAGATCGTCATGAACCACCACCATCTGTTCGCCATCAATACCCAAAGCACCAGCCGCTTTACTGACAGCTCTTCCGCTCCTATTCATATAGGTCAGAGGTTTTAAAAAAGCAACATCTTTTTCGTCAATCGATGCTTTGGCAAACAATGCTTCATATTTTCCGGTCTTAAAGGAAATATTCTCTTTTTGAGCCAGCCGATCTAACACCATAAAGCCAATATTATGTCGCGTTTTTTCATATTTTTTTCCTGGATTGCCCAAACCAATCAGTAGTATCATCAGCATTCCTCAACTTTTTTCTTAAAACTCTTCTTCCTCTTCTTCGTCTTCTTCTTCACCCACTAATTCTGGCTCCATGTCGAGTTCTTCTTCTTCCTCTTCCTCTTCCTCTTCCATGGTTGGGGCCACAATGGACAGGATAATTTCTTCTTGATCATCCAGCACTTCGACCCCTTCAATGTCAGGGAGGTCGGAGATGGCTAGATTATCCCCCACATCGAGCTCAGAAATATCGATCTCAAAACTGTCAGGAATGGCAGCCGGGAGACACTCCACTTCAACCTCACGAATCTGATATTGAAGCAGGCCTCCTTCTTTAACCCCTACAGGCTCTCCTTCCGTATTAATAGGCACTGTGGTAATGATGGTTTCGTCCATGCTGATTCTATAAAGATCCACATGGAGAACTTCTCCGCTCACCGGATCTCTTTGAATCTCTTTTATCATTGTCACATGGTTATCTTTTGTCTCTTCATCTGCCACCGAGACCTCAAATATAGCATTTTGTCCTCCTCGGTTCAAAGCCTTTTTAAAGTCAATTTCCTCGATCTCCAAAACCAAACCTTCTTCACCCCTGCCGTACATTACAGCAGGAATCCTACCCTTCCTTCTCATCTGGCGAGGGGTCATATCCCTTTCCCTTTCCGTCGCCGCAAGTTCAATTCTCTCCATCATTTCTCCTCCTAAATCATTATTAAAAAAACAATTCCTGCCTATTCTGTCACTCTTCAAACAAAATACTAACCGATAATCCCTCGTGAATCCGCCTGATCGCGTCAGCCAGCAGAGGAGCTACGGACAAGCACGTGATTTTATCAATCTTCTGCTCGCTTCTTACCGGAATGGTGTTCGTAACTACCACCTCAGAAATGCCCGAATCAGAAATTCTTTCTATGGCTTTTCCTGATAACACAGGATGGGTACAGCAGGCAAAGACTTGCTTGGCTCCCTTTTCAAGCAGCGCGTCCGCTCCTGACACCAGGGTGCCCGCGGTATCAATAATATCGTCAATAATAATGATATTCTTGTCTTTAATGCTGCCAATGATATTTATCACTTTAGCCAAA
>SLNR01000044.1 GCA_007132905.1 Candidatus Sumerlaeota bacterium
ATATTACTCACAAGAGATCCTCTCCTTTTGGTGTGTAGTTTGTGGTGATTCTATTCTACCAAAAGGATGATCTCTTGTTTGTTTTTTCCTACAACAATTTTACACTATGATCACTCTCATACTCTTTTTGTCTTTAGACTGTAACAGCAGGTGTTTTCATTAACTTTATTTTGAAAATTTATGCGAAGGTTTTCCCCCTTTCATTTATATTCATCCGTTCTCTCATTACTTATTCGTGGCTATCCATACACGCAACTCTCTACTACTCTGAAAAGCCCCCTGCAGGACTAAGTTTTAACAAGGCTACATTCTCTTCATTCATAGACTTTTTTAACATCTGCGTTAAAGCATGAGCTGTATCAAGAGAAGTTAGACAAGGGATGGCCATTTCTACAGATTTTCTCCGTATTTTAAAACCGTCCCTTTCGGGCTTTTTCCCTCTTGTCGGGGTGTTCACAACCAAACTTATTTCTCCAGACTCAATGACATCAAGGATATCGGGCTCCCCTTCACCAATCTTTTTCACACTTGTCACTTTTATGCCCTCTCCTGCAAGAAAATCAGCTGTCTTGCTAGTGGCCCACAAAGAAAAGTCTAAATCTGCGAAGTCTTTTGCTAGGATGCTTAGCTCTTCCTTATCCGTATCTCGAACGGTCATAAGTATACCGCTTTTTGGTTTTGGCAGCACCATTCCTGCTGCAACCATTCCCTTTAACAAAGCTTCAGAAAAATTCTTGCCAATGCCCAAAACTTCTCCTGTTGATTTCATCTCCGGACCAAGGCTTATATCCACCCCGCTAAGTTTTTCAAACGAAAACACCGGAACTTTCACGGCCGTGTGACTCTTATCAGCAAGCGCCTGAAAATTTTTAACTTCTTCTTTATTTAACCCTTTCCCCGCCATTATTTTGGTAGCCAACTCGACAATAGGGACTCCTGTCACTTTGCTTATGTAAGGGACAGTCCGACTTGATCTCGGATTTACTTCAATGACATATAATTCGTCATCGTATAGAACATATTGAATGTTAATTAAGCCGCGAATCTTTAGTGCCCTGGCCAACGATTCAGTATATTCAACGACTTTCTTCTTTGTCTTTTCGGAGATCGAGTAAGGAGGATAGACCGAAATACTGTCTCCGGAATGAATCCCCGCCCGCTCAAGATGCTCCATGATGCCGGGAACAAGCACATAGTCACCATCACTTATCGCATCGACTTCAAGTTCGATTCCTTTGAGGTATTTGTCGATTAAAACCGGGTATTCCTGTTTTGTACTGAACAGTACACTCAACAGCCTTTCCATATCTTCTTGCTGATAAGCTATCTCCATTCCCTGGCCACCCAAGACATAAGACGGTCTCACTAACACAGGATAAGATAACATGTTAGCCGCCTCTATTCCTTCTTGATGGGTATGGACTGTTTTGCCTTGCGGCCGAGGCAGATTGAGTTGGTGTAGCAACTCATCAAATTTCTGCCTGTCCTCTGCCATATCGATGGAAGCGTCCCCCGTCCCTAAAATCTCTACTCCCATAGCCACCAGAGATTTTACAACTTTAATCGCAGTCTGCCCTCCAAATTGGACCACAGCTCCCACCGGTTTTTCTTTTTGCACAATGTTTTCGATATCCTCTGCTGTCAGAGGTTCAAAATACAAATAATCAGCGGTATCAAAATCCGTACTGACCGTCTCCGGGTTATTATTGATAACGATAACCTCAAAACCAAGCTTCTGCAGTGCCCATACCGAATGAACAGTGCAGTAATCAAATTCAATTCCTTGTCCGATTCTGATCGGACCTGAACCTATAACCAACACTTTCTCTTTCTCTTCCTTTGGATCATGAGCTTTCCTCTCTGGAGAAACATCATAAGATGAGTAATAATAAGAAGATGACCGACCGTCTCCGGCGGTGGAAGTTTTAACTTCCATAAAGCCTGAAAGGATTGATTGTTTCTTTCTCTCTTCAGTAAGAACCCTTACTGGGACATTTAGCAAACTGGCTATGCCCTTGTCCGAAAACCCCAGCCTTTTCGCCTGCAGCAGGTTATCTTTAGGTAGGTCGGTTACCTTTTCCTTTTTAAGAGTCTGCTCAAAATCAACCAGCTTTTTAATTTTATGAAGAAAAAATTCATCAATACATGTCACCTTTTCCACTTCAGATATATTGAAACCTCTGCGAAAAGATTCTGCAACCGCAAAAATTCTTTCATCATCTACTTGCTTTATTTTTCTCCTCAATCGCGCTGCATCATATTCCTTGTATATTCCTTGCTCTATGGTATCTAAACCAAGTTCCAAAGACCTGATCGCTTTCATCAAAGCAGATTCAAAGGTACTCCCAACCGCCATGATTTCCCCGGTGGCTTTCATCTGGGTCCCCAAGGTTCGATCAGCACCGGTGAATTTATCGAAAGGCCAGGTAGGCATTTTAACAACCACATGCTCCATATAAGGTTCATATCCTGAATAAGACTCTTGTGTGATGTTGTTGAAGATTTCCGATAATCTATATCCTATGGCTATTTTGGTCGACACTTTGGCAATCGGGTAACCAGTTGCTTTCGAGGCCAACGCAGAAGAACGGCTGACGCGGGGATTCACTTCGATCACCGCATAACTCGCATCTGTCGGATTTACGGCAAACTGCACATTGCAGCCGCCTTCTATGTTGAGAGAGTCAATGATTTTTAGTGAGGACTTCCTTAATGTAGCCAATTCCTTCTCAGAAAGGGTCTGTGATGGCGCCACGACGATGCTGTCACCTGTATGCACACCAACAGGATCCACATTTTCCATATGGCAAACAGAGACAGCATCCCCCGTGTTGTCTCGAATTACCTCATATTCGATTTCTTTCCAACCACTAATACATCTTTCAATTAACACCTGATTCGCCCGACTCACTCTCAACCCGTAACGAACGATCTCTTTTAACTGCTGATACGAATGTGCGATTCCGCCACCCGAACCCCCTAAAGTGAAGGCCGGCCTGACGACCACCGGCAGTCCCGATTCTTCTGCAAATTTCAAGGCGTCCTCAACATGACTAACCACTTCGCTTAGCACACATGATTCCCCGATGCTGCTCATTCTGTCTTTAAAGGCCAAGCGGTCTTCCGCCATCTTTATAGTGTGTTCATTAGTGCCCAAAAGACTTACAGAAAACCTTGCAAGGCAGCCTGACTCGACTAACTCCATAGCTAAATTTAGTCCCGTCTGTCCACCTAGGGTGGGAAGAATACTGTCAGGCCTCTCCTTTTCGATAATCCGTTCAATGGTCCCTGCTGTCAGAGGTTCTATGTAGACATGATCTGCTATATGGGCGTCTGTCATGATCGTAGCTGGATTGCTGTTGACTAATACCACTTCCAGCCCTTCTTCTTTCAAAGCACGGCATGCCTGAGTTCCAGCATAATCAAACTCAGCTGCTTGGCCGATGACAATAGGGCCTGAACCGATGACCAAAACTTTCTTTATACTTGGATGTTTGGGCAATGGCAACTCCCCCCACTTTTTGTCTTCCCTCTATCTGTTACACCGTTTAGAAAGCATTTCCCATGTTAATCCATCGCAAAAACTACCGATAGAATCATATTATCCTTTTATCTTAAGATCCAAAAAAGTCACGCTCCTCTAACTAAATCCCCTTCTTCAACCACCATTTCACCTTCCACTATCGTATGCTTAATGCTACCTTTAAGAGTCATCCCGTGAAAAGGAGAATTTTTGCTTTTCGAGACCAGCTTTTCACGGTCGAATACATATTCTGTTTGCGTGTCGACCATGATAAGATCGGCGGGCATTCCCTCCTTGATCGCGCCCCCATCGATTTTCAATAGTGAAGCGGGGTTAGTACTCATCTTCTTAGCAATTTGCTGCAGCGTCATAAGTCCCGGCTCATACAAGAAAGTCAGCGCCAAAGAGAAAGCGGTTTCAAATCCCACCATTCCGTTATCGGCTTTTTGAAAAATTCGGTTTTTGTCATCCTCATGATGGGGGGCATGATCTGTTGCAATAATATCAATTGTTCCGTCTCTTAGCCCCTCAATAATCGCCTTATTGTCCGCCTCGCTTCTCAAAGGAGGGTTAACTTTTCCATAGGTATTAAAATGATCACAGCTTTCTTCGGTAATTGAAAAGTAATGGGGGCAAGTTTCTGCCGTTACAGGCGCTCCCCGTTTTTTCGCCTCTCTGATCAAAGCAATCGATAAGGCGGTGCTTACATGGGCTATATGCACCGGTTTACCGGTATATTCAGCTAAAATCATCTCTCTGGCCACCATAACATCTTCTGCCGCCGAAGGTATCCCCTGCAGGCCTAGACGAGCTGATATTACCCCCTCGTTCATCGCACCTTCTTTTACAAGGCTGAGATCCTCACAGTGAGAAATCACAGGAAGATCAAACATCGAAGCATACAGCAGGGCATTTTTCATCATGCCGGCATCAACAACCGGCTTGCCATCATCAGAAACACCTACAGCCCCTGCTTCTTTCAACAGACCCATATCCGTCAGCTCTTCCCCTGATTGTCCTTTTGTAACACAGGCGATCGGAAAAACTTTGACAACCCCTTCTTCTTTAGCTTTATTTAGGATATATGAAATCACCGTTTTATCATCAATAAGAGGCTTTGTGTTCGGCATGCAAGCAACTGAAGTAAATCCCCCTTTTGCCGCACTCCTTGTCCCTGAAGAGATATCTTCTTTGTATTCAAAACCGGGGTCTCTTAGGTGACAATGGGCATCTACCAAACCCGGCAGAACCATTAGCTTTTTACTATCGATTACTTTACAGTCTGAAACATTTAATTGCTTGCCCACCTTTACGATTCTTCCATCTTCGATAAATATGTCTTTTGCCTCGATCTTATCACTTGTCGGATCGACTATACTTCCATTTTGAATCAATAACTTCATCGATCATTCCCCCTCATAAGACTCTTTAAAACAGCCATTCTTACCACCAGTCCATTGAATACCTGCTGAGATATCAGCGATCGATCCGAATCAATTATATCACTATCTATTTCTACACCTCTGTTAACAGGACCGGGATGCATGATCATAGGCCCTTTGCCTTGAAATGTTTTCATCGCTTCTTTAATACCAAACTGATCATTATATTCTTTATTTGAAGGTATCAGCCCCTTTGCTTGTCTTTCTTTTTGCACTCTAAGAGCTATTAGCACATCTACGTCCTTCACCGCTTCTTTCACATCATATCCGTGTTTTACCCCTATTTCTGTTAATCCTTTCGGTATAATAGTCGGTGGGCCTATTATGCTCACTTCTGCTCCTAGGGTAGTCAAACCCCATATATTGCTTCGAGCCACCCGACTGTGCAGAATATCCCCTACTATAGCTACTCTAAGTCCTAAAAAAGCGCCAAATGTTTCTTGGATAGTAAAAAGGTCCAAGAGAGCTTGGGTAGGATGTTCATTGGCACCGTCTCCTGCATTGATGATGGATGCCTTTGAGACCTTCGCTGCTATATGCGGCGCTCCTGAGAAAGGATGACGCATGATGATCGCATCAACATTCATATCAGCTAAGGTTTTCACCGTATCTTGAATGGATTCTCCTTTTTCGACACTGCTTGTCTGTGCAAAGATGTGAAATGTTTGAATGCCCAAATTCTTGGCTGCCAACTCAAATGAAAGCCTGGTTCTAGTGCTGCTCTCATAGAAAAGGGTTACTATTTTCCGTCCTGAAAAAGCTCCCTGCTCCTTTGAGCCTTTGTTCATTCTGTGCTTGATTGATGAGGCTTGATCGAGGATACTTATGATCTCACTTTTGGTGACACCTTTTAGCCCCAATAGATCTTTTCTATTATCGAACATCTCTTCACCCCGCTATGGTGTAATAAAAAAACTTCCGACCAAGAGTGGGCAGAAGTCACGCGCGCACAGAAGTTACTCTTTCTGTGCATACATATGTATAGGACCCTTCCAGCCTCTCAGGACTAATTAAAAGGTTTTTGTTTCTACAAATGTTATCATATTTGTGAGGAAATGTCTATATGCTTCAGGCAAATATCATCTATTTAAAAAATAACCTTTTTCGGGTAAAAAATACAACAAAACTCAAACTTATCAAATCGTCCAATTTTTGATAATATTATATAGTTACATTGCTAGGGATTATACCTTGCAACAAGGCAGGGAGGTTATACAAATGAGTGACCTTAAAAGAAATACAGGCCACCTCAATACACTCCAACTGACTATTCTATCCTTGCTTTTGATCACCCTAACTTTGGCCATTGCCCGGACCGCCAACCACATAAGCGCCCTGCTGCTCTTCGAAAAGCAGCACACCCTGCCAATTGGCTCTACCGGCACATCCTTTTTATATTGATAGTCACTATTTTTTCAGTAAGCATTTTTCTTTCTAACCACAGTGCCGCAGAAAAAGCTGTCTTTTCCTCTGTTCCCGTTACAGCCACTTATGAAATTCTGGGAGCCGCCTTCTTCCTTAATCCGCTTCTTGGATATATTTTGAGCCTATCCTTTTTTTGCGCAGCAGCCATATACTTTTTACTTGGCCCCACCGATTGGAGATTTGCTTATGTGTTCTTTTTCTCGTCCTTATGCATGTTTTTTGTCAATGCCTTCGGCCTAAGATTCTAATCGTGAATCACTTATATAAAATCATAAGCATGAATAGTCCTTCACCTTTAACTGATGAGAAAACGACTTACTAAATAATATAAAATAAACCCATAGACCACAATGGCACCTGCCATCACAACAGGCTTCCCTCATGTGAATCCCGGAATTCTACGCCACAGGGGGAATTTTGTTTTATCAGCCGGACACTGGTTCTTATTCACAACTTCCAACTCCTTTTGTACTATCTTGCTCTCTCTTCTTATTCTGATTGGCTCTGCAGATCAATCATCTAGCTTTCAAGGACCCGAAAGATCATATTAAGCTCTTATAGGAAGCTTGTCATTTCCCTTTATTGAAAACAACTTACCTGGAGCGGAAGACGGGATTCGAACCCGCGACCCTCGGCTTGGGAAGCCGATATTCTACCGCTGAACTACTTCCGCACGCTTTCTCTCTTACATTATGTATGTTTGCGTAAGAGTTTGTCAATAGTCAATATATTATCTGCAGGCATTTATAATTCAAACTATGATATGACAGAGACATCATACACCTGATTTCATATAAGATTATCGTTGTCTCACCACAAAGACAAAAACGCACCTAATTCCATACTGATCTCCACCTCTTTTCATAGCTGCCCGCAATCTGTTTTCAATCGCAGCGGTATAGCTAGATGAGCTGTTGTTGCGACATTTTAGATTCATCCTTCGCCAAGCCAGTCTTGGCAAAAGACATATCCTCTAAATAATTTGGCGAGATTCTCTTGTCACTTACCCAAAAACACTAGGTATTTATCTCCCTACGTCCGCTAAGCAATTGTTAAGTTGTATTTAGCTTTGACCCTGGCGTCAAGAAAAAAGAGACCAATCATTCTTCTTTAGTTTACCAATCTGTTGCTGCTTTGTGATTGCTTTGTCAACATACCTGCAAAAGCCTTTCGAAAAGACTTCGGAACGAAAGGATTCGAAGTGTTTTGCCAATTCCATGGAAAACGCCTCAGCCGTAATCTCTGTTTCGCTCCCGTGGTGTTTTTATTTATAAAGCCGCTCCTTTGCATAGTGCCATTTTATCATTTCAAATTAGAATAAGATTGCGTTTTAAGTTAACCACCGCGGAGCCGCTCGGATTGACAGGCATATGATGACATAGTATACTTATTTTAAAATCATTACAAACTCTGAAAATTTCAAATGTTTAACTAAAGACGGTTCTTTCGACTTTTATTTGATAAGCAGACATTTTTAATCAGCACCAAACCAGGCCCACACCCGAAAGCGGGCTGAGCTAAACCAAGCGAAGGATTCGGTGCTCCACTTGCTCTGAACGGCTGCTATCATTAGACATATAGGACAGAACAACGTGTGAAACAGACAGCTAATACGAATATTTAAGGCGGCGGCTTATACGCCTTTAAATATCAATAAACCATAGAAAGGAGCGATTTGTGTGAATGAAGAAAGGAAATGCCCGGTGACGGGAAATTCAAAAAAACCTACTGTAAGCAGCGGTTCTGCCGTTAAAGATTGGTGGCCCAAACAGCTGAATCTTAAAATGCTGCATCAAAACTCAGAATTATGCAACCCTATGGGCAAAGAATTTAACTATGCTGAAGAATTTAAAAAACTCGATTTAGAGGCCGTAAAAAAGGACCTGCATAAGTTGATGACTGATTCTAAGGATTGGTGGCCTGCCGATTATGGTCACTATGGAGGTCTTTTCATTAGAATGGCCTGGCATAGCGCCGGCACTTACCGCAAAGGAGATGGACGGGGAGGAGGCGGAAACGGCAACCAACGTTTTCCCCCTATCAACAGCTGGCCCGATAATGTCAGCCTTGACAAGGCAAGACGATTATTGTGGCCGATTAAACAAAAATATGGCAGAAAAATATCCTGGGCAGACCTGATGATCCTTGCCGGCAACTGCTCGCTGGAATCCATGGGTCTTGAAACTATTGGCTTCGGAGGCGGGCGAGAAGATATTTGGGAACCGGAAGAAGATGTCTATTGGGGTTCGGAGAGCGAGTGGCTCGGAGACGAACGTTATTCCGGCGATCGTGAACTGGAAAACCCTCTGGCCGCGGTGCAAATGGGCTTGATTTATGTGAATCCGGAAGGACCCAACGGTGAGCCGAACGCGGTAGCCTCGGGTCATGATGTGAGAGAAACTTTCGATCGCATGGCCATGGACGACTATGAGACAGTAGCACTACTTGCGGGAGGGCACACATTCGGCAAATGCCATGGAGCCGCCGATGATTCCCATTTGGGGCCCGAACCTGAAGCCGCCAGTCTTGAAGAACAAGGACTTGGGTGGAGAAACAGTTATGGAAGCGGCAAAGGTCGTGATACCATCACCAGCGGCATTGAAGGAGCTTGGACACCTACTCCAATAAAGTGGGACTACAGCTATTTTGACACTCTCTTTAAGTACGATTGGAATCTCGTGAAGAGTCCCGCAGGTGCCTGGCAGTGGCATCCTTCTGACCCGGAGGCAGCCAATAAAGTGCCAGACGCCGAGGATCCATCCATTCGGCATGCACCGATGATGACGACAGCCGATCTGTCTTTACGAATGGATCCAAAATATAAAAAGATCTCAAAACATTTTCAGGAAAATCCAAAGGAGTTCGAGGAAGCTTTTAAACGTGCCTGGTTTAAATTGACCCACCGCGACATGGGTCCTCGTTCACGCTATCTCGGCCCTGAAGTTCCCGAAGAAAATTTTATCTGGCAGGATCCCGTGCCTGAAGTGGATCATGAATTGATTAACAAAGAAGACATCGAGCACCTGAAAGAGAAAATCATGGAAGCTGGACTGTCTATCCCTCAACTAGTCTCCACCGCCTGGGCCTCCGCTTCTACTTTCCGAGGTTCTGATAAACGAGGCGGTGCAAATGGAGCGCGTATTCGTTTGGCTCCGCAAAAAGATTGGGAAGTAAACCAACCAGAACAGTTGGATCATGTGCTTGAGACCCTGCAAACCGTTCAGCAAGAATTCAACAACACACAATCGGATCAAAAGAAGGTTTCTCTAGCCGACTTAATTGTCCTTGGTGGCTGTGCCGGGATAGAAAAAGCGGCCAAGAACGCTGGGCACAGTGTGTCCGTTCCTTTCGAGCCAGGCCGAACGGATGCATCGGAGGAGCAAACCGATGAAGAAGCTTTTGAAGTGCTTGAACCAGTGGCAGACGGATTTCGTAACTACCAAAAAGCTAAATACGCTGTACGGCCGGAAGAGCTGCTGATTGACCGCGCGCAACTGCTGACATTGACCGCTCCGGAGATGACCGTCCTACTGGGTGGGATGCGCGTGTTGAATGTTAATTTTGAACAGTCGCCACACGGCGTGTTAACCGAAAAGCCAGAAACCCTTAGCAATGACTTCTTTGTAAACCTTCTTGACGATAATACCGAGTGGAAAGCTATTTCCGAAGAGGAAGAAGAGTTTGAAGGTCACGATCGCGAAACAGGAGAGCTTAAGTGGACCGGCTCCCGAGTAGACCTTATCTTCGGCTCAAACGCTCAACTCAGAGCTATCGCAGAAGTCTATGCTAGTGATGATGCGCAGGATAAGTTCTTACAAGATTTCGCAGCTGCTTGGAATAAGATCATGAATGCGGACCGCTTCGACCTCGCTTGATAGAACAAAGAATATTTCTCAATATATTGACCAGACAAGAAAAAAGACAGCGGTAGGAGATTCTTTTCACCGCTGTCTTTTTTTGCTCTTTCCTTATCTTTAACATCATTTTATTTGGTTATGAGCCACTACTGGCAAGCCCCCTGAAACCGGCCTACCCTATACTCACAGTAACCCTAGCCTTGGCTAGCGTATATATTGAGAACCGCTTGGCAACCTTTTCCCGGGTGCAGCTGCCGCGCTAGCTTCCACGATTGATCCACTTAAACAGTAATTCCCGTACATTATTTAAGAATTCTTCCAGCATCGGACCTTTACTTATAATATTTCCACTGGCTACTTTAAAGGAAGTATTCCAATAGAGGGTCTCCATTGTATCACTATTTGAGTTTATATTTGTCTAATCATCTTTTTTGAGACAGCTTGGCAAATTAGGCTTTAACGCTAAAGGTGTTACTTCTTCTGAAAAGCTTAGGATTTCTGCCAATAGTATGGACCCCTTGACCTATATGGAACTAAAGTGAATCTTTAAGAATGGAACCGTGATTAAACCAAACTCTATTATGGCAACCATTAGTCATTTGTTTTTGCTCCTCCTCAAAAATAACAGGAAGATTTCAATTGTTTCGAAATTAAATGAAAATCAGCACACCTTTTCAGTTCTGCAGCAGTGGCTTCCCAAAACATAGCTTTTTTATTAAGTCTACCACTGCCCATCACTTCACAGGCACCAGCAACAGCTGCGATCCTTGCCATTTCTTCCTTTTGCTCCCTTAGGTATTCCAAGCCGTTTCAAGAGATCTAAGGGCTGAAAATATCTTCCGCCACATGGTCTCTCTTACGTGGCATGTACGATTCTGTGTCCTGTTTCAGACTGTTTCTTAATGATTTCTTTCTTCTGCTGGCAGAGGACCTTTTTTCAATAACTCTTCAGAAATATTTGTTCCCCTAGGTCGTACCGTGAAATCAATGTTTCTAACCTGCTAAACTCTAATGGAACAAGTCCCACTTATTTACCAATTTTTTAAGCTGCACCCTAAGCGGCTGCGTAATGAGCTTCTGCATCAAGCTTTTTGCTTCTAAGTTTTTGAGCAACCTTTTAAACACACAGTACTCTTCACCTACTGCCTTTCTGTCTTTTATGTTTGTACATACTCTCTTCAGCTTCTTTTAGTATATCAGCCAGATCATGGTTTTTGCTGTTCTTGATTGCAAGCCCCAAGGCCAGGGAAAGAGGTATCTCTTTGACATAAGTCCCTTTGCACTTCTCATCTATTCTCCGGCATATAACTTTTGCATCTTCTTCTGTGGTCTGCGGCAGGAAGATGACAAATTCATCTCCTCCCCACCGGGCAATGATATCTTCCTCGCGGCAAGAACTTCTTAATATTTCGGCTGTTTTCTTTATCATCTCATCTCCCGCTTCGTGCCCGTAAGAATCGTTAACCAACTTGAGGCCATTTAAATCAGCCATGATGATACCAATAGGTAGCTGCCTTTCAGTATCCAGCCTCTCTATTTCTTTTTCCAGGTACATCCGGTTGTAAAGCCCAGTGAGACCGTCGTGAAAACCCAAATAACGCACCTTTTCTTCTACCATTTTTCTTATATAGGCATTTGAAATCAATTCTGTTACTACCGATACGAGCATCACCTGATTTTCTGTCCATATTTTTTCCTCTTTCACCGCATCAAGACCGAGAAAGCCAAAAACAACACCGTTTTTCATCATTGCTATGGATATAAGAGAACGTATCCCCTGGGACTTAAATTCTCTCTTCTCTGCTTCTGCCTCAGGTGGAAGGTTGTCCATATCCGGGATGTTGACATATTTTTTGTTTTTAATCTGCTCTACCCACCAGGGAAACGCAGTTACCGGAATGCTTTGTATCCTATCCTTTTGTGCTTCAGTTCCTTCTGCACACCATTCGTAAGTGTTGTTCATATGCTTTCCATCATCGGAAAACTGAAACATATAGCTTCGTTCAACCTGAAAGAACTTGCCAATTTGCTCTAAGGCATGGTTGATGCTTTGATCTAATTGCTCTGTAGACTGAATTGCAAAATGACGGGACACCTCGGCAATCATCTTTTCAAATCCAAGCTTATATTCTAAGAATTCTTCTTGCTCTTTGCGCTTGGTCACATCAGAAAAAACCATGACCACACCGAACATTTTATCTTCATAATCTTGCATGGGAGCTGCGCTGTCAGCAATATGACGCCTTGTCCCATCACGGGCAACAAGAAGGGTGTTGTCTGCCAGACCTTGAGTTTTTCCAGTTTTAATCACGCGGTATACAGGGTTAGGTACTGGTTCGCCGGTTTTTGCATTGACAATATAAAACACTTCCTGCAGAGCTTGCCCCAATACCTCTTTCTCTGCCCAACCTGTGAGCTTTTCTGCCTGGGGATTCATTCGAGTAATCTTCCCCTTGGCATTGGTAACAATAACTCCATCGCCGATAGAATGCAAAGTAATCGATAGTTGATTTTTGCTTTTTTGCAGGTCTTCTTCAGCCTGAATTTGTTCTATAGCGCGGCTTAAATGCTCTGAGATCGTTTCCATCACCAATTTCTCTTCTTTGATAAAAGGGTCCCGCTCATTCAAAGGTGGTTTATGGTAGCATACTTCTATAGTTCCTATTTGCTCGCCGTATAATTCTAAGTGAGAGGATATTTTCCAAGGGGTCGATTTGTAATCACTTGTTTTAAATTCACGCCCTTTAAAGGTAATACACGCACCCGCATCCTCAGGATACTGAAAAGAGAGGGGCAAAAGCTTAGCGGTTCCCTCCAATATTTTCTCCAGGTTGCTTTTTTCTTTTTGAAGCAGTAGTGAAAAATTATGGAGGCAGTTTAGTTCCTTGGTCCGTTCTTCCATTTCTTTGCGTGCAGTGATATCCTGACAAAAAGCGATAACTCTGTTGCTATCAATTACAACTGCTGCTAAATTAATCCAAAAAGTTCCCCCGTTTTTTTTGCGTGCCATAACGTCAGCTTCTGCATAACCCTCTGCCAGCAATCTTTCAAACGACTTCATGCCCTTTTCCAGGAACTCTGGGGCAAGAAAGTCCGGGATGCTTAAATTCAACAGCTCTGCTTCTGGGTACCCGCTCATCTGACAAGCTGCCCGATTCACTTCTACGTAATGCCCTTCTGTATTTGCTACAAAAATACCGAGGGGAGATCTTTCCATGTAAGACCTGAATTTGGCTTCGCTTTCCTGTAATGTTTTTTCGGTTTGGACGCGCATCAATATGCTGCCGATCAGGCCGGCGTAAACCTCAATCGCTTCCCTGTTTCTGATTTTTTCGTCCTTTTTCATAAAGAAAATAATATCACCGAGCGATTCCCGTTCTCCGTA
>SLNR01000103.1 GCA_007132905.1 Candidatus Sumerlaeota bacterium
AAAAGATTACCGGCGTTTTCAAGTTAAAAGTGTTGAAAGGCCGGATGATGTGGCCATGATGCATGAAATTATTTCCCGTCGATTTATTCGGCTTCGTCAAGAAGAAAAAAAGAGGGATGGTTTTGACCACTCATTCGGGGCTACACCAGATTTGATCGTGGTAGATGGGGGAAAAGGACAGGTAAACACGGCTGAAAAAGCACTATTGGATGCGGGTTTTTCTTCCGTGCCGGTGATTGGCTTGGCCAAAGAAAATGAAATTATTTTTCGAACAGATAATCAAGAGCCGATTGATCTGCCCGCAGCGGATCTTGGACTTCGTCTTCTGCAGAGAATTCGTGATGAAGCCCACCGATTCGCTGTGACCTATCACCGCAATTTAAGAAACCGTCGAATGGTCGAATCCATTCTAGATGAAGTGCCGGGTGTAGGACAGCGAAGAAAAACCCAACTTCTTAAGAAATTTGGATCGGTTGAAGGTATAAAGAAAGCGGATCCAGACGAAATTAAAGAGATGACCAACATGAGCAGCGAGCAAATTAAAATTTTAAAAGACCATTTAAATGCGAGGCATAGGTAAAGGCTAGTTTTTGCTAAAACTAGCTTTTTTTTATGTCGAAATATTGACAGGTGATAACAATTCTCATAAGGTGGCAAGTAAGAAGACACAGCTTCGGATTCGATCAGACAATAAAAAAGGAAAGGAGTGGTGAAATGGGAAAAAAGCATTTTAAAAGAGAAACGGAAATTTTGAATCAAGGATCAAAAGTCAAGGGGAGGCGTGATAAGCCGGAGATTCCTCCGATTTATATGACAACGGCTTTTAATGTGGAAGACCTTGATGAGCTGATGGATATCTATGAAGAGAAGGGGTATGCATATATACGAAATAGGAATCCGAACAGAAACGCTTTGGCAGAGCTGATGAGTTATTTAGAAAGTGCTGAGGAATCAATCATATTCAGTTCAGGAATGGCGGCTATTTCAACTAGCGTTATGTCAATTGTAGAGCGGGGAGACCACATTTTATCTAGCGATACATTATACAGCGAGACTTTTGATCTTTTTGGAAAAGTTCTGAAGAAATATGGAGTAAGCGTTTCTTATGTTGACTTCACTAACACAGAGAAGGTTCAACAGGCGGTTCAATCCAACACAAAAATCCTTTATGCAGAGACAATTTCTAACCCCATGATGACGGTGGTTGATATTGAAGAACTGGCAAATATTTCCCATAGTAATGAAGCAAAACTGATTATTGATAATACCTTTGCTACACCATTGGTAGTCCGACCTTTGCAGTGGGGAGCGGATATGTCTGTTCACAGCTTAACGAAGTTTGCCAATGGTCATAGCGACACTGTGGCTGGTTCTCTTAGTGCTTCAAAAGAAGTCATAAAAAATGCGTATGAGTTACAGTTGATATTGGGCAGTCCGCTCGATCCTTTTTCATCTTGGCTTTGTCAAAGAGGGCTGCGTACTATGGATCTCAGATTAGAAAAGCAGATGAACAATGCTGAGAAGCTAGCTGCCGCCTTAGAAGAAGATCCAAACGTGAAGCAGGTGCATTATCCCGGTCTTGCCAGCCATCCTCAACACAAGACAGCAAAAAAAATGTTTGACGGTTTTGGAGCGATGTTGAGTTTTGAAATGCCTTCCGACCGCGAAGGGATTAATGCCTTTTTGCGGGAACTCGAGGTAGCTCATTATGCGATGACATTGGGGGGCTATCGAACCACTCTTTCTCATCCTGTATCTTCTTCCCATCAGAGTGTTCCGGAGGTGGATAGAGAGAGGATGGGCATTACGCTGGGGTTAATGAGGGTATCGGTAGGGACAGAGAATCCGGATGATTTGGTGGAAGATTTTCAACAGGCATTGAAGGTTTTTGAATAAAGAAAAGTAGGAAACGGCGGCATAAGTCTTGAAAGTTTTTAGTGATGGCCCTTAGGAATACAGCTAGGTGTTGACTAAGGGATTGACAGTCTCTTTACATTTTTGTATACTGTGGATTGGATGATTTCCAATAACATGGCGATGGAGCTCGCCTTATTGCCTTTTTTCAAAGGCTGATGGCTCCTGCGAACCCTTGGTACATGCCCGGGGGCAAGCGGGGGCTTTTGTTTTTGTAATTTTTGCGGCATTTGCCTTTGCTGGCTGAAAATTTTCGGCGGGAAATGTTCTTAAAAGAAGGCGCATTTCACCTCGACGGGGAAAGGAGCGATTATTTTGCATTCGCTGCTTTTGGGCTTGCTAATGATCTTATTGATCGGTTATGCATCTGGAGAATTATCAGACAGGCTCGGCTTGCCAAAACTCATTGGAATGCTTTTGGCCGGAATAGTGATCGGGCCCTATGTGCTTAATTTGCTTCCGGGAGTAATGCTGGAATTGTCCGATGAAATTCGGCTGCTGGCTTTGTTGATCATTCTTTTTAAAGCCGGCTTGGGATTGGATAAAGATAAAATTTTGGCCCAGGGAAGCGTAGCCATCAGGCTTGGTTTTTTGCCGGCGGTGATCGAGGCTTCGGTGGTCGCTGTTGCTACTCATTACATTTTCGGATGGGATTGGCTTACCAGCTGGTTGTTAGGCTGGATCATATGCGCTGCCTCCCCCGCGGTTATTGTGCCATTAATGCTTCGACTGAAAGCGGAAGGGTGGGGAGTGAAAAAAGGGATTCCCGATTTAATCCTGGCCGGAGGAACCGCCAGCGATGCGACCGCCATTACCATGTTTGGGATATTTCTTGCGTGGGTGGCTGACAATGGTGCAGTAAATGGGTGGTATCAGCTGTTGGACATTCCTGTCCAAGTAGGTTTGGGTATCTTGTTGGGAATTTTGATGGGCATTGTGGCCGTATCCATCATCGAAAAAAGCAATCTGACCGGCCATATTATCGAAGATATGGTCATTGCCGTAGGCTTGGGTTTACTTCTGGTTATTGGAGGAAGTTTTGTGGATTATTCCTCCTTTCTCGCCGTGATGGTTATGGGGTTTTATATTTCGGAGAAGGCTCCGGTCCCGGCCCGTAAAATCCGTAAAGAATTGAATAATATTTGGATTGTCGGGCAAATCTTTCTCTTTGTATTGATCGGAGCGGCCGTCAACATCGATGTTGTGTTTCACGCCGGACTCCGAGGGTTGGCTGTCATAGCCATTGGGCTGTTAGTGGGCAGGTGGCTCGGTATTTTTGCTTCCACCTGGAGATCGATTTTAACACTTAATGAGAGGCTTTTTATGGTGGTGGGAGATATGGCCAAAGCAACGGTGCAGGCGGCAATTGGCGGTATTCCTTTGGCTTTGGGGGTCGTTCATGGTGAAGAAATTTTAGCGATAGCCGTATTATCCATTTTGATCACAGCTCCTCTAGGAGCTTTTGGAACGATGCATTTCGCACCAGGTTATTGGAACGGGGCAAAGTAGACCCCACGAAAGTAAGTGTCCAGGAGGAATTCACATTTTTGGTAGGATATGATGGATCTCCATCAGCTTGGGAGGCCTTTTTAGAAGCAGCCCGGGCTGCCAGACAGTCAGATGCTCGCATTTTGTTGGTTCATGTCAAACAAAAAGGGGCAAAGGAAGCCAAGCTTGATAAAGAGGACTTAAAAAAAGCAGCGCTAGAA
>SLNR01000091.1 GCA_007132905.1 Candidatus Sumerlaeota bacterium
ATACAGAAGCGGTCGATGAATTTATCAGACAGGAGATCATCACTGACCTTGTGTCCATGGGTTTTCATCTATCAGCATTAGAGGGAGAGCCTAACCAGGGTGCTTTGGCCGCCCAGGATCTCGTTTTGAATTTGTTTAATGTCGATGCTTTGCCCGGCAGAAAGGACGAAAAGGTTCATATTCGCGATGCGCCCTGCATTGAAGATGAAGTGCGGATGGCTTTAAAAAAGATCAAACATCTTCTCATGCAAGAAGAAGCCCGGCCGTCAGAGATTGCCCTGGCAGTAAAAGACATCAATGAATACAGGGAAGATTTGGTCAGAATTGCCAAAGAACTAAGTGTTCCGCTTCAGCTGCCGGCAGTCCGGCCCTTAATGGACAGCCCGCTTATAAAAGATATCATAAGATTAATCGATGCCCTAGCGGGCGAAGGGGAAGAATCAGACGCCCCGATGGTGGATTTTTCACTGTTGTGGAGACAGCTTTCAGAAGAGGAGTTGGGCCTGCGCTTAGTGCATTTTATGAAAGAGTGGCCGCCTGTCTCGACTGTTTCTGATTACTGCCGGCAGTTAAAAAAGTATTTGCCTTATGAGACTTTATACTCCCTTGGTTTTTCGGGTTCCATAGACCAAGACCTCTCCAAAGAAAGGTCCATCCAGCACCTCCTTTATATTCAATCTTTTTACCGACTCCTAGACAAACTCAGTTTCATGCATAAAATCACCGGAGATGAAAGGGTAAGCCAAAGTCGGTTTGCCCGCCTGATCAAAGAAACAGTGGAACATGAAATGATTAGGCTGGAAGATCAAGGTGAAGGAGTGAAGGTGTTAGACCCTGATTTTTTCAGAGGCAGTTCTTATGCTTATGTGTTTTTCCTGGGCTTAAACGAAGGGGTGTTTCCTGCCGCCTGGCAACCGGGAGCCCTGCTTCCTGTGAGGCTTCGAGAATGGGCAAAGAGAACAGGGCTTTTTTTCAAAACCCCGTCGTGGGAGATGCAGCGAGAAAAAATCCGATTTCTGTTTACTTGCGCTGCGGCCGAAAAAGGCCTTCATCTCAGCTACCGCAGCGCTGCAGAAGAAGGTTCTTGTCTGCTGCCGTCTCCTTTTTTGCAGGAGGCAGCCGAACGATACCATCTTGAGTTAAAACCAAAAAGACATATGCGCAGTCGATTTTCTCTTTCTTTAAAGGAGATCGCAAGCAAAAAAGAAGCAGTCGAGCAGTATGCCGCTGCTCGCTTTCAGCCTGACAAAGAAAAGGCAGTTTTGGCCGCCAAGCTGTTAGAGGTGTTAGAGGACATGGGGGCAGCAGAAAAAGTGAAGTTCATCAACACAGCCGCTGCCATAGAAGCCAGACGATATAGTGTCTGCCCTCCCGATGAATATGAAGGGCTGGTTGAAGGGGTGTTTTTGCCGCAGCACCAAGAAAAATACATTTTTAGCGCTTCACAGATCAATGCCTACCAAGCTTGTCCTTTTAAATATTTTTTGGAGCGTGTGCTGCGGGTGGCCGCAGAGGAAGAAGAAGAGGAAATGACCCCGCGGGCCTTGGGCGAGCTTTATCACCAGGTATTGACCAACTACTACCAGGAAAAAAAAGACGAGCGTGAGCTTGATGAGACCTTCTTAAAGAAGTGTCTTGAAGAAGCTTTGACAGTCATGCCCTGGGATCGATACGGTCGGCTTTTATTAAAAAGAAAAGACAAAGAGATCTATAAATTACTGCAGGAGTTTTTAAGCAAGGATATAAAATACCGGAATAAATATGAAGAGAAAACCGGTTTTCGATTAGTTCCCCGCCTGCTCGAGTTTTCGATTTATGCAGAGGTCCCGGAAATGGAAGCACGATTTGCCGCCCGCCTTGACCGGGTGGATTTTGAGTACGATGAAGATGTGCCTACCGGGCAGTATGCGGTCTATGATTACAAAAAGAGCAAACAGGTCGGGGTGCGGGACATTTTAAGAAATGAGGATTTTCAAATTCCACTTTATCTGTTTCTCGCTCCCCGAGTGGCAGCAGAACACATCGGTAGTGATCAAGAAAAAAGCTGTTTGGGTGTTTTTGCCTACAATATTACCGAAAGCAAAAAAAACGGTATATTTGTGCAGGAAAAACGAAAAGAATTGGGACTTCGTTCAAAAGGCGTCAGCCGGGCCAACTGGCCTATTTTCCTAGACTATTTGCAAAGCCAAATAAAAAAGCGAGTCACCGATATCAAAAAAGGGTTGTTTATGCTGCCTATGACATGTCCTTTTGAAAACTACTACGGTGGGTATCGCTGCGATTATCAATCCGTATGCCGGTATGATTTGGCCCGGCTTGCGCAGAAAGGAGATGGCAGGCCGTGACAAAACCGCAGGACACAAGAGAGCAGCAAAAGAGATTTGGAGTAGATGACGATCAGTGGGCAGCGACGGATACAACAAAAAATGCGGTGGTCAGGGCCGGTGCGGGATCTGGAAAGACACGGGTTCTTACCACCCGCTTCATCAGACTTTTGTTGGAAAATCCCAAACTTCACGTAGAAGAAATCGCGGCCATTACTTTTACAGAAAAAGCGGCTCTGGAAATGAAAGAACGAATCCGCCGCATGGTGGGCGAAGAGATACAAAGGGCAGACAGCTGCGAGGAAAAAGAGCGTTGGCGAACCATCAAGGACCAGGTCTATGGCGCGAATATCGGTACCATTCACGGTTTTTGCGCTAGGATTATCCGTGAGAATTTCCATCGCTTAGGGATTGATCCACGTTTTCGCATTATGGCACCGGTTGATCAGAACACTGTTTTAAAATCAACCGCCGAAGACGCAGTTCACGACTTAAGTGCTAAAGAAGAGAAGATGGAGCAGGGGGAAGTCCTTGCCGAGCTGTACGGGGCGGATATATTTGTAAACGGAGACCTTGCCCGGTGCGTTAGGCAGATGTATCAAAAGACCCAGGAATATGGGTTTTCGATGAAAGAAGTCCAAGAATTAGCCCAACAGAAGGCAAAACAGAGCAAAGATGAGCAGACAGATAAAGCGGAAAAGTCTTTGGCCGCTTTAGTCGAGCAGGTCCACCGAGCCTATGGGGCCTGGAAAGAAGATCAAAACTGTTTGGATTTCTCCGATCTAGAAGTGCTGGCCGAGCGGTTGTTAAGAGATGACCGGATTAAAGAAGAAGTCCAAAATCGTTATCGCTTTGTCATGATTGATGAATTCCAAGACACCAACCCGCTTCAAAAGAAGATTGTCTATGCGCTGGTAGGGGCCGAAAAAGGGCTTTTGCCAAACCGCTTATATATAGTTGGCGATCAAAAACAGTCCATATACGGTTTTCGAGGTACGGATTACCGTATTTTTTCTCAAGTCTGCGAGGACATGGACCAAGAAGGAACTTATTCCCTGGCGACTTGCTTTCGCAGCACAGAGACGCTGGTTGAGGCTGCGAATCAAATTTTCTCCGGTTTGATGGATTCCTATCAACCACTTAAGCCCTCCGAAGAAAAGGTTGGTCAAAAAGGACCGCCGGTGGAAGTGATTACTTATGAGAAAAAAAGCAGCGGGGACCCAAGAACCCCGCATATAAAAGAAGCAGCGGATGAACTCAGTAAAGAAACCAGATCAGAAGATCTTAACGACATTCTTAAAAAGATCAGCACCATGTCTTCAAACCAGGAAAAAGAGAATCCGGGCGGTGTGGCGTTGGCAAGCAAAATTCGCCTGCTTTACGAGGAAGGAACTGCTTGGTCGGACATGGCTGTTCTCATAAGAAGCAGAAATTCGCTGCCGGGCCTGGAAGAGGCTTTTAAAAGAGAAGAAATTCCCTACAGCGTTGTTGGGGGCACCGGATTGCTGGAAAAGCAAGAAATTAAGGATATACTCAATCTTTTTAAAACGGTCTGCAGCCCGCAGGATAAGGTCTCGCTGGTGGGTGTGCTTAGATCTCCTTTGTTTTCTGTGTCTGATCGTACTTTAGCCCGGGCGGCCCCTGTCCTTTTTGCAGATAGTGAACTTGTCGATAAAGAAGGTGTGTCTTCATTAGAATTAGAAGAAGAGCAGCAAAAACGACTTTTAAGGGCCGTAACACTTATCAAAACTTTCCGCCTGCGAGCAGCTTTTACCAGTGTCCACGGGCTTTTGTCTTCTTTTGCGGAGGAATTGGACTACTCAAGCTTACTACTCGCACAGGAAAACGGACTTCAGCGGCTGCGCAATATGGAGAAGCTGTTGGGAATTGCCAAGGGTTTTGACAGTAAACATTTTTATCAGCAGTCCATGTTTCCCGCTTATTTGGAGGAATTAGCCCTTGATCATGAAGCTACCAGCGAGGCATCTTTGGATACAGAGGATAGTGAGGCGGTTAAGATTATGACTATCCACGGGGCTAAAGGATTAGAGTTTCATACGGTCATGGTGCCCGACATCGATCGACCCTTAATGCGCAGGCAAAATAAAAAACCTTTGTGTGTATTTTCTCCCGACACGGGCCTTGCAGCCGCGGCAGTTGATGAAAACAAAAAGATTGATCCTGAAAAAAACAGCTTTTATCATGACTGGCAAAAGGACACCCGGGCTCGCGAAAAAGAAGAAGAACTCAGAGTGATGTATGTAGCGGCAACCAGGGCAAAAGAGCGGTTAATTTTCATTGGAGAAGATAAGGACGATAAAAAGAGGGAGTCTTTTTTGTCCCTGCTGTCGGATGCAGGCAGAAATCATGAAAAAAATGATCAATGGATCAAGTTTTATGACAGTAAGTTGCTGCAGGCAGCAGCCAAAAAAAGAGAACCTGAAGAAGACATAAAAAAGGAAGAAAAAAAGGCGCCAGCAGAAAATACTGAAGGGATTGAACGCAGGCTTGCCTGGCAGTGGCAGAAAAAAATGCCTCTTAAGGCCAGCGTGAGCCAGTATTTAACCTTCAAAGAATGTCCGCTTCGTTATTTCCTTACCTACAGGAAAAGGGTGGAAGATATTTTTGAAAGTTCTGAAGGAAAAGGCCAGGACAAAGAAGAGGAAACCATGGCGCCTACTGTGCGGGGGCAGATCTTGCATCAGATTATCGAAATCGTCCGTGATGATCAGGACATACCAGCACGGGATGTAACCGACCGGGCTTTGCGGCAGCATTTTCCGGAAAAAGGCCCTTCTTTTAGGGAAAAAGCGAAAAAGGAGTTGTGCCGTTACATCGATCACTACGAAAAGCTATCAGAAAAACTCGAGGCGATGACCGGCGGCGCCAAAATTGCCAGTGAAACCGAATACCCGTTTCGGATGAAATTAGCCTCGTCTGAAGAAGCGGTGCTCCAGGGATTTATCGACAGAGTGGATGTCTATCATGATCAAGGAAAAAACAAAGCGTGGACAATTGATTACAAGACAAACAAAATAAAAAGCCAGGAGACGGCTTTTGAACTGGTGGAACACTATCTTCCCCAGATGATTTTATATCAAGAGGCGGTGAAGAGGTTTTACCGGGTGGGCAAAGACCCACTCGATGAATGCAGGGGCTGGTTTTTCTTTCTCGACGGGCCGGTGCTTTGCGAAGCGCTTGCATCGCAAGAAAAAAAGGAAGAAATAAAGGCTGATATGAGCAGAGCTTTTGCTTACATGAGCAAGCATCACAAGGTAGAGGACTATGAAGCTAAGGTTTGCTCTGCCTGCAATTTCTGTTCTTTTAAGTTGCTTTGTGAATAGGATCACAAGAAAAAGAAAGGAGCGAGGTCATTGAAAACAGAACTGCTTGTCATCGGCGCGCAAGCGGCCGGCATGAGTGCGGCCAGCAGAGCCAAAAGACAGCAAAAGGATTTGGATGTCCTGGTCCTGGAAAAGAGCTCTTATGTGTCTTACGGGGCCTGCGGCCTTCCCTATTATATTGGTGATTTGGTGAAATCCATGGAGGGACTGGTTGTTCACGATGCGGCGTTTTTTAAAGAAAAACGCGGGATTCCCATTTGGACACGCCATGAAGCCCTTCAAATCGACCCGAAGAGAAAAAAGGTGATGGCTCGTTCTTTGGACGAGGGAAAAGATAAAGAAATCGAGTATGAAAAGCTGGTGATCGGGACAGGCAGCCAGGCGACTGTCCCACCGATCGAAGGCATTGACTACCCTCATGTCTATACTTTAAAAACCATTGAGGATGGCATGAGAATCAAAGGGTTCATTGAAGAAGAAAAGCCCGAACAGGCGGTGATCATCGGAGCCGGACTGATCGGTCTAGAGATGGCCGAAGCTTTTGCAGCTCGAGGATTGAAGGTGACCATCTTAAAAAGACCGGGAAGTATATTGAAAATGCTGGATGAATCGATGACGGTGCCTGTGCAGGAAGAACTTACCAAGCAAGGGGTTGAGTTGTGCCTAGATGCAGAAATCCAGAAAATTAAAGGCGATCAAAAGAGTGTAGCTGCCGTTTCTTGTTCAGGCCGGGACTACCCGGCCGATATGGTTTTGCTGGCAACAGGTATGAAGCCCCGGTCGGATTTAGCGCAGGCAGCCGGACTTTCAATCGGCCCCTTCAAAGAGATTGAAGTCGACGAAAGGATGCAGACGAGCGATCCTTATATATGGGCGGCCGGAGATTGTGTCGGGCAGTTTCACAGAATAAGTCAAGAGAAAGTGTACATGCCCAGAGGCACCACCTCCAACAAGCAGGGAAGGATTGCCGGTGAAAACGCCGTTGGCGGCAGTGATAGCTTTGCCGGGATTATGGGTACGGCCGTGGTGAAAGTGTTTGATCTTGAGGTGGCGGCGACGGGTTTAAATGAAAAGGCGGCTCAGCGAGCAGGTTTTGCTTTTAATAGCGTGGAAATCACCCATAGTTCTCATGCCCATACTTACCCTAACCCGCATCCCGAGCCCATCACGGTTCGACTGCTTGTGGAGCAGAAAACAGGAAGGCTGCTAGGAGCCCAAATGGTGGGCAAAATGGGGGTAGCCAAACGAATCGATGTGCTGGCAGCGGCTCTTTCAGCCAGCATGACCGTCTTTGAAATCAGCCAGCTGGATTTGTCCTATGCACCGCCTTATTCTCCGGTATACGATGCCATTTTGATCGCTGCTAATGCCGCCAAGAAAAAAGTATAAAAAGTTGCGTTGAAGAAAAGAACAAGGTAAAATTTCCTCATGGCCTGCGGGGGGTGGGGTATTGGAAGAATACAAACTTGATGAAAAACCATGTCAAGGCTAGAACGGTTTGCCGAAAGAATGGAGCAGATCCGATTTGCCGAGTATGTGGACTACACCTATAATCCCAAAAGGTTGGTCGGCGTGAATTTTATGGGGGGTTGGCCAGGGGCTTTGGCATGGCGATCGGATTTACCGTGCTGGCTGCTTTGTTTATCCTTTTCCTGAGGAGAATGGTCGCCCTTGATCTGCCGGTGGTCGGAGAATACATATGGCGGCTTTTTGAAATTGTTTCCGAACAGCAGAATTTCAGGTGAACAAAGCGACTCTTTGTCGACAGGTCCTCCTTGACAAGTTTACCGGTTGCATCTACAATATATGTGTAATGGTTTCAGATTTATAAAATATCCATATTATTACATATTTGTAACGAGGAGGATTTTGGATGGATTTGGGCGGTTTGACTGTAGAGGAGTATTTGAAGGAAAATGGTATCAAACCATCGTACCAAAGAATAAGAATCTTTGAATATTTAATTAAAAATCAGAATCACCCGAATGTGGATACTATTTACCGGGCCTTGTACAAAGATATACCTACCCTGTCCCGGACTACTGTCTACAATACCATGAAGCTTTTCAGAGAAAAGAACATTACACAAATGATCAATATTGAAGACACGGAAACCCGCTACGATGCTGATGTCAGTCCTCACGGTCATTTTAAATGCACACAGTGCGGCAATATTTTTGATGTGCGAATGGATGTCTCAGACATGGAAGTGGAAGGATTGGATTCCTTTCGGGTAGAGGAGACGCACCTATACTTTAAAGGCACCTGTGATGACTGTATTGAAGAAAAAAAGTCTTAATTAAAACAAAGAAAGAGACTGATGGTAATTTGCGCGATAAAGACAAAGGCTGGGATGCTCTTTTTATTTGCTGTTGATACTTTATTACATACAGAGCGGGAAGTGAATGTCTGCGGCAAAATGAAAGGCTGTTTTGGTTCAGAAAAATTTCTGCAAGCGGTCGGCCCGCTTAATTGACAAAGTTTTGAAAGTCGGGTAAAATATTTGCAAAGTTCATCATGGTCTTCAATGAAAAGAAGTAGTAGCGGCCGGTGTTGCAAAGAGATATGTCGGTGGGTGCAAGGCATAAGCGAAGGTCGCGAACTCGTCTTTGAGAAGTGGCGGTGAAACAAGAAAAGTAGTCGTCATCGGCAGGTTGCCGTTATCAACCGAAAGAGGACGGCTATGGTCGTCAATTGGGGTGGTACCGCGGAAGATAACCTTTCGTCCCGGCGGGGACAAAGGTTTTTTTTATTTCATGAGATAGTCGATGGGGGGAATAGCAATGAATGATCGTTATCCGTTTGAGGCGGTCGAAAAAAAATGGCAGAAAAAATGGGCCGAAAAAGGGCAGAACAGGACGATCGAAGATACTGACAAAGAAAAGTACTATTGTTTGGAGATGTATCCCTACCCTTCCGGGAAACTGCATATGGGGCATGTCCGTAATTATTCCATGGGGGATGTGCTGGCCAGATTTAAAAAAATGAAAGGGTATAATGTCCTTCACCCCATGGGGTGGGACGCGTTTGGTCTGCCGGCGGAAAACGCCGCGATCGAAAAGGGGATGCATCCTGCCGAATGGACCAAAAACAACACCGAAGCGATGAAAGAGGGGATGGACCAGCTTGGTTTTAGCTATGATTGGGAGCGGGAAGTCACTTCCTGCCTGCCTGATTATTACCAATGGACCCAATGGCTCTTTTTGCTGATGTACCGAAAGGGACTGGCCTATAAAAAGAAAGCACTGGTCAATTGGTGCGATGACTGCGCCACCGTGCTGGCCAATGAACAGGTGGTCAATGAAAATCGCTGTTGGCGGTGCGATCAGGAAGTCGCGAAAAAAGAGTTGGAGCAGTGGTTTTTTAAGATTACCGATTATGCGGACCGACTGCTGGATGATTTAAAATTGTTGGAAGGGTGGCCCGAGCGGGTAAGGGTCATGCAGGAAAACTGGATCGGGCGAAGCGAAGGATTAAGAATTTCTTTTCAAATCAAGGACAAGGAAGAAGACATTGAAGTTTTCACCACCCGTCCCGACACGATCTACGGCGCCACTTATATGGTGTTGTCTCCGGAACATCCTTTAGTGGAGAAACTGACAAGAGGAACCGAGTATGAACAGGCGGCCCAGGGTTTTATTGAAAAGATGTCAAAATTGGACGAAGAAGAGCGGACTTCCGATGAAATCGAAAAGGAAGGGGTTTTTATCGGATCCTATGCCGTCAACCCGGCTACCCGAAAAGAAATTCCCATCTGGATCGCCGATTATGTGCTTATGCAGTACGGAACGGGGGCCATCATGGCTGTTCCCGCCCATGACCAGCGGGATTTGGATTTTGCCCGCAAATATGGTTTGGAGGTTGAAGTGGTCATTCAGCCCGAAGGGGAAAAACTGCAGGGGAAGACCATGACAGAGGCGTACGACGGGCCCGGCGTCATGGTCCGCTCAGAACCTTTTGACGGCCTCACCGTAAAAGAAGGCAAAAAAGCAGTGGCAGAAGCCTTTGAAAAGAAAGGCATCGGCAAAGAAGAGATCAACTACCGGCTTCGAGACTGGCTTATTTCACGGCAGCGCTACTGGGGGGCGCCTATTCCGATCTTATATTGCGAGTCCTGCGGTACGGTTCCTGTGCCGCAAGAGGACCTGCCCGTGGTGCTCCCGGAGGACATCAAACTCAAAGCCAAAGGAGGATCTCCTTTGGCAAATGTAGAGGAGTTTGTCCGTACCCGCTGTCCTGAATGCGGCGGGGAGGCCAAAAGAGAGACCGATACCATGGACACTTTTGTGTGTTCTTCCTGGTATTATCTGCGTTATGCCGATCCGAAAAACGAAAAGCTGCCTTTCAGTCCCGAGAAGGCCAAGTATTGGATGCCGGTAGACCAATACATCGGGGGGATTGAACACGCTGTACTGCATCTTCTTTATTCCAGGTTTTTCACCAAGGTCCTCGCAGACGAAGGGATGCTGGATATCCAGGAGCCCTTTACGAACTTGCTGACCCAGGGTATGGTGATCAAGGACGGAGCTAAGATGTCCAAATCAAAGGGGAATGTGGTCAGTCCCGAAGACATCGCAGCCCGCTATGGGGCGGATGCCGTTCGGATGTTCATTCTCTTTGCAGCACCCCCTGAAAGGGATTTGGAGTGGAGCGACCGGGGGATTGAAGGGGCGTACCGCTTTTTAAACCGGGTCTGGCGTTTGTCCGTTCGATTGATTGAAGAAAGCCCGGATGAAGTTGCAGCGTCTGCAAGCGAACTTGAGAAAACACCTGAGGACAAAGAAATGATGAAGACGGTTCACGAAACGATCAAGAAAGCAACCCATGACATTGAAGAGAGATTTAACTTTAACACGGCCATCAGCGCAGTGATGGAAATGGTTAACGCTTTGTATCAATACCGGGATCAATCATCCCATGTCAATCCGGCGGTTGTCAAAGAAAGCATGGACAAGCTGACACTGCTGTTGGCCCCCTTTACCCCCCATTTGGCCGAGGAACTATGGTCGCAGATGGGGAAAGAAGGGAGCGTTCACTCCCAACAATGGCCGGAATACAAGGAGAAATACATCATCCGGGAAGAAATAGAAATGGTGCTGCAAGTCAACGGCCGGGTAAGAGGCAGGATGATGGTTTCCAAAGAAGCGGACAAAGATGAGTTAAAATCTGCCGCGCTTTCCAAAGAGAGGGTGCAAAGCTATGTGGAAGGAAAAGAAATTGTGAAGGTGATTGTGGTTCCCGAGAAACTAGTCAACATTGTAGTGAAATAAAGTTTGATCAAGAGCGGTGCAAAGCCATCGCTCTTTTTTTTTGCCCAAAAAGAGAGGGGAGACTTTTGTCAATAGTTCATTTTTGCAATCTTTCAATATATACTCGTTTTGTTGAATAAAAAATCGGTTACTCCTTTTTTTCCGTCTCTATCCTCTTTGAAGGTGTCTTATCCCATGGATAGCCCCTTTATCATAAGGATGGCAGGTCTTACTGATTAAAATGAAGTTTCTCTTTTGCTGTCTTGCATAATCTTATGAAAAGCCAAATGAGATGGGCATTCCCCTGCTATTTTCAACAAGGTGAATACTTTTTTGAAAAGGGTTTGCTTGAAGAAAGCGAAATACATGATGTCAGTATAAATATAAGGAGGGGTTATGAGCATGGCGGAAGTGAAGGATCCGAAAAAAGAGAAAAAGAAGCAAACGGATTATGTTAAGTTAACCATTACCTACGAAATCGACGGCGAGATCATTAAAACCATTAAAAGAGAAATCAATCAAGAAGAGAAATGGTTTTGGTTGGGTAATTCCATATGGAGGGGATATTGATGGGCAGCGACAGCGAGACATTGGTGATGGAGCAGATCGAAAAACAACAAGATCTCATGATTGCTTTTCTGCAGGACTTGGTTCGAATACCGAGCCCTGAAGGGGGAGGGCATGAGGTCCAGGAGTTTGTGGCCAAGTATTTAAAAGAGGAGTTAGAGGCTGACGAACTAGATGTGTTCAAGCCGGATATCGATAAATTACAGGACCATCCCGGATACACCCCGGTGTTTTGCGAGCATGGGGGGACACCGCCCGAGGACAAACCTGTGGTGATGGCTACTTTCAAAGGAAAAGGACAGGGAAAGTCTTTGATGTTCATCGGTCACATGGAAGCAGCGACTCCTTCGTGGGAACCGGCCATGATGAAGCACTGGAAACATGATCCCTGGGAGGCCGCCATCGAAGGAGACATCATGTTCGGAAAGTCGGTAAGCAATATGAAATCGGGGAACGCGGCCGGCATGATGGCTTTAAAAGCCGTCAAAGACGCCGGGATCCCATTGAAGGGCGATGTGATGATCAGCACTAATATCGATGAAGACATTGGCTGTCAAGGGACGGTGGAAGCAATCCGCAGAGGCTACAGGGCGGATGCGGCTATTTGTCCCGAACCCACTCAGATGGCGTTGGGGATCGGCAGTCCGGGGTGTCAGCATTTTCGTGTGAAAGTGTGTGGAAAACCCACTTACGGCGGCGGTATCAGTGCCATCGATAATGCGGTTAAAGTGTATCACGCCATCAAAGAATTAAGTGATCATCGAATGGAGACAAGGATTCAATCATTTGTTGAAGAAAATCCCCAAATTCAGCTGGGCTATCCGGTAACGATCACAGTTGGCATGTTCAATGCTGGAGTCTGGCCGTGTACAACTCCCTATGAGACAGTTTTGGAGGGGTCCATTCGACACACTCCCAACGAGACCATCGAAGATGTGCGATCGCAGCTGGAGGATCAAATTAAACGATGCGCCGATCAAGACCTGTTTATGAGAGACAATCCGCCCGAAGTGGAGTTTTGGGAGTATTGGGTGGATCATTTGGAAGATCCGCAAGAGGAGATCGTCAAGACCATGGAAGAGACTTACCAAGAGGTCTTGGGCAAAAAACCTGCCTTGACGTTGAGTGTGGGGGATGCAGCTCCGTTGTCAAGATTTGCCGGGATTCCTTCTGTGTATCTAGGTCCCAAAGCAGCGGATGTGGATACAACCGAGGAGCAGATTTCTGTCAAAAGCTATATCGACCTGATTAAAGTTTTTGCCAATACCATTTTGGACTGGTGTGAGTAAAAAAGATCAGAGTAAAGAAAGCAGAGAAATAGCGATCTAATGTAGCTACAAACCAAAAGCCCCTATCAAGGGGCTTTTGGTCCATTGGAGCTTTCATGAAGATTTGTGGAATGATTCTACTGGTAGACGATGAGGGAGGTGTCGATATGACAACCCACCGACCGGTTTGGGTGGAAATCAGCCTGGACCACATTGCACATAATGTCAAACAAATCCGAAATCGAGTGGGGGACGATGTTTTATTTATGGCCACCGTCAAGGGCGACGGTTATGGTCACGGTGCCTATGAAGTGGCGAAAACCGCTTTGCAAAACGGAGCGGATTCTTTGGCGGTGGCCACTTTGGACGAAGGCATAGAACTGCGGCGAAAGGGGATTTCCGTGCCGATTTTAATTCTGGGACTCTCTTTGGAAGAAGCCGTGGAGGAAGTGATAGAATATGATCTGCGGCAGACGGTTTGCGATGCGGCTTTGGCAAAAGCGCTCTCTGAGGCGGCAAAAAAAGCGGGGAAGACAGCCGTCGTTCATCTGAAAGTGGATACGGGCATGAACCGGATCGGAGTGCAGCCAGGAGAGGTTGCGGACGTTGCCAAAGAAATTTTAGAGATTTCTCATGTTGAGTTGGAAGGAGTCTTTACGCACTTTGCCACGGCCTATTTTGAAAGGGATTTTACTCTGGAGCAGTTTTCCAGG
>SLNR01000171.1 GCA_007132905.1 Candidatus Sumerlaeota bacterium
CCCAAGCCGGCAGGAAACTGGTGCGGATGAGAAAATCCAGCAACGAAAAAAACGCCGCAGCCAGCAGGCCGATCCATATAAGGTTGTCGATGCACTTTAGCTTATTCGCCTTTTCCACAAAACTCTCCTTACCGCCTAATTCCCGGCGCCTGTTTTTCTCTCCCACCACAAAAGACATTGATTACCCAGTAAAACAACCGCGACCCCTATCAAAAGCCCCAGCCAAAGACCGTTAGCCGTCCTGATGATGGAATTCATCAGAGGGGTCTTTATATGTACAAATGTATTCATCATGGACAACTGCCCCACAGCACCGGCTGTAAACAATAGAATAAGACCCTGCCGAACACCCCGTACCGAGGCCGCCACCGCCAGGATCAATAGCGGATGCCCGATCAAAAACTCTTTTAGGCGAGGTCTTATGATCAACACCTGATCCAGCAGATTTCTAGCCGTCCATTCAAAATCGGAGATGGCCACGGTGCCAGTCCGCTCTAAATAGAAAAGAAAAACCGCTCCGATCACAACTGCCAGCGCTGCATCCGCCACGGTGATTCTGCGCCCGAAAAAGGTTTTGATCCCCGAAGCAAAAGACACCCCTTTTTCTTGACTGTAGACGCTAAACCAGCTGTAGGTAGCCGCCACAATCACTAATGGAACCGTATACAATACTTTGACGCCGCGAAAATAGTCTACCTCCAGCACATAGCGGGTATCGCTAATGAGGGCAACTACGATAACCGCCCCCATCAGGGTAACCAGGCAGGCGCTCAACCAAAAACGAGCCCCGGCTAAAACATGAGCCACCCGGTTTTTGGTTTTCCCCGCCGTCAGCCAGGGGTTTTTCAGCAGTGCGGCTATCGCCAAAGCAGGGAACACAATCGAGCCAAATAAAGCCACTGGATTGCGTATAACGCTGGGTTGATCTGTATATATTATCAAAAGACCGCAAAAAAATCCCACCCCCAAAAACCCTAAAACCCAACCCATAGGCACATGGGCAAAGTGTCGAAGCAAAAGCACCGCTCCTGCCGCGATGCCCATCATAAGCAGCAAAACCGCCGCCGGATGCACTTTCACATCCGGCAGGGGCCCAACGGGCCCTGTTTGATAGCCGGCTTCTTCCACTGTCGCTTTAAGACTGCGGACATAGTGAATATTTCTGTCGGCGGCGGTTTCTTCTCTCGTCTGACTGTAAAAAGGGCGCAGTAAAAGCATGCGGACATTGAATTCCTCAATCGAGTTCATCCAGCGAAGGATCATATCAGGCGGCACAGTGTTATCTGTAATCCCTCTTGAAACCCAGTACACCCGGGCCGCATTGTTAGATACCAAATCAAGTAGCCTTTCCATTCCGTTTAGCGGAACAGAACCTAACAGCGTATCGCCCGGCTGAATGATCCCGAAAACGGCCTCTCTTTTTTTTATCTCATCTGCAGTGGTCTCGATCCGGTTCGGATAGCCCAGTACGGTTCGGCTTTCAAAAATAACCCCGCTGATATTACCATGCTCTTGCAAAAAGGCAAAAGTCTCTTTGATATGCTCTTCTGTAACCCATTCATAGTGATGAAACAAAGGAATGATATCCAAACCGGTATCTGCAATCAACGACATATCCGAAGGGAAAAAGCCCAGCCGCCGCTGTAGAAGAGAAGAACGGGTTCCGCGTACCATTAAAAAAGATCGCTGGGAAGTTTCAATCAGTTCCACCCGATGCGAGCCCCAACGCTTGCTTAACTCTGTCTGGATCCAGGCAAGAAGCTCTTGATCGTCTGCTGTTACATACACTCGGTCTTCTTTTATCCGGTCAATAGGAAGGGGACTTTCTTCTGCACTGTATCGTTCCTGCTCAAGCAGTTCTCTACCGGTTTTCACCGACACTTCTCCCCGCCGCACCAGTTCTTCCAGGGTCATCTCACTGACCGCTACGGCCTCTAAACCGGCCTCTTCTAGTTTGCGCAGATATTCATTAAGCGGCTGCTGCCAAAGGTCCTGCCGGTCTTTAAGATCACGAAAATCCATAATCAACTGCACCTGTTTGTTCTTTTCGTCAATCCTATGACGCTGCCCTAAAGTGACCATGCCTGCTAGTACGGCCAGCACGAGGATCACTCCAAGTATGCGGTTCATTTTCGACATAGCCAAACCTCCAAAAAGAATATGACCATAGAATATTCTATGTCTAAAAAAAATGTCCTGCCTGTCCAAAAAGCCGGCCTACGTTTCTTTTTTTGAAAACAAGACCAAATCTATATCCGGCAGCAAGCACGCCTTTTGACGGTCAATCATCCTCAGGACCGGCAAAAGGCGTATATAAAAACCCTTTTCATCTACCAACCGGGAAAGTCAGGAATATCCGGCACACCCAAGTTCATGATTAGGATTAAAGAAAAAATCAGCATCATGGCTCCCAAAAGAATAACAGCTAATAAGGGGATAAAAAAAGTCAGCACAGATCGTCCGGTACTTAAACCATGCACCGTTCGAATCGCCATAATTTGCAGAACCATAATCCAAAGACTGATGACAGCAGCCATCAATCGATAGAGGGAAGGGTAAAATGGCCCTACCAGAAGCGAGAGAGGTGCTGTGAAAAGCGAAGGCACATAACAGACCCCAAGGGTGGCAAACAAACGATACCCCCTTCCCGATCCTCCCAAGAACTCCGCCAGCAGCTGAAATACAGCAGTGTTGAAAAACCAGCCGAAGATGGCAAAGCTTACGGTCACAGACAGCACAAAAGGGACCATTCCCACCAGGCCAAACTCTCTTAATTCCGGGGAGTAAAGATAAAGAAAAGAAACCGACGCCACCAACTGAATGAAGATAAAAAGGAAAAAAGCTTTCCCAACCAAATGCTTCCGATCTACTTCAGACAGAGTTGCTTTTGGCGAGAAGATCATTCCATAAATGATCTCCAAAATACCCGGGGAAGGATCTTTCTCTGCTTCTTCTGTTTCTTCTGCTTCTTCTGTTTCTTCTGCTTCTTCTGTTTCTTCTGCTTCTTCTGCTTCTTCTGCAGGTTTAGCCATGTACTCTTCTATCTCGGTTTCTTGTCCCATAAATACTTGATCATCTGTCTTTTCTTCACTTTCTTGGTCCTTTGCTTTTTTGTTATTCCTATCTTCTTCCATTCAACTTCCCCCTTGTATTCTCACTGCCGCAGTCTTTTGCTATCATGCAAAAGCAACAGATGCGGCAGGATAATTTCCTGATGCCCTCTTTTTATATTCAATAGGTCCGCTCCCTGCATAAAAAACATATCCCAGACCGTCGTCCGCCGGTATTCTTTGATAGTATAAGGACCTATGATCCCCGCTTCATCAGCAGCCATATCCAGCGCCTCGAGCAAATTCCCTATATCATCAACCAACCCTAACTCCAGAGCCTGTTTGCCTGTGAAGATTCTGCCGTCGGACAAAGCCACGACTCTTTCGATCTCCATATCGCGGCCTTTAGCCACTGTGTCGACAAATCGTTCAAAAATATCGTCCACCAGCGACTGTAAAATCTCAATTTCTTCTTCGGTGGGGTCCCGTGAAGGTGTTCCCAAATCTTTGTATTCTCCACTCTTAATAAC
>SLNR01000004.1 GCA_007132905.1 Candidatus Sumerlaeota bacterium
GATTTGACCCACTATAGAATTGCTGTTATTGCCGGCGATGGTATTGGCTCTGAAGTGACATCAGAGGGAATCAAAGTACTTGAAGCCTTACTAGAAAGTTTTGAGTACTCCATTGATTTTGACTTTTTCCCATGGGGTTGTGAATACTACCATGAACATCAAAGGATGATGGATGAAGATGGCTTAAAAAAGCTGTCTGCTTTTGATGCCATTTACCTGGGAGCTGTAGGTGACCCGTCAGTTCCGGACCACCTCTCCCTTTGGGGTCTATTGCTGCCTATTAGAAAAGGGTTCGATCAATATGTAAATCTTAGGCCAATTAAACTTCTGCCCGGAGCTCCCTGTCCTTTAAAGGACCAAAAACCTGAAGATATCGACATTCTTTTTGTTCGTGAGAATACTGAGGGAGAATATGCGGGGATCGGCTCCTTTTTAAACAAAGGCAAAGAGGACGAAAAAACCGAGCAAACCAGCGTTTTCACTCGTAAAGGGACTGAAAGGATATTTCGATATGCCTTTGAAGAAGCCAAAAAGAAAAGAAAGTCTTTGACCGCGGTTACAAAATCAAATGCCCTTAATTATTCTATGGTTTACTGGGACTCTCTTTTTCAGGAAGTGGCGAAAGACTATCCCAATATCGAAACACAGCTTCTTCATGTTGATGCTATGGCCATGCATATGGTCAAGCATCCAAAGATGTTTGATGTCGTGGTGGCCTCTAATCTTTTCGGGGACATTCTTACGGATCTTGGGGCCGCCTTACAAGGTGGAATGGGTTTTGCCGCCGGAGGGAATATAAATCCTAAAAGAGATTATCCCTCAATGTTCGAGCCAATTCACGGCTCGGCTCCGGATATAAAAGGAAAAGGTTTGGCGAATCCTTTTGCAGCGATTTGGGCCGCTGCCATGATGATGTCTCATCTAGGCGAAATACAGGCTTCAAAGATAATGATGAAAGCCTTACGCCTGACTGTGGCGCAGAAAGCTGTACAAACCCCTGATTTGGGAGGGATCCACTCCACCCGGGAAGTAGGGGATGAGGTTGTTAAAAACATAGCAATCGTAAAAGATACGGCTTAATAATATCCTAACCAATAAAAGGGGGCTTGATAATGGATCTAACTTTTCTCGGTGCTGCCAAAGAAGTTACCGGCTCTAGCTTTTTACTTGAAGGGAAACTGCTTAAAATCCTTATTGACTGCGGTCTTTTCCAAGGCGGCAAAGAAGCTGATGTAAAAAACAAAGCAGAGTTTCCTTATGATCCTGCTCAAATTGACTTCTTGCTGCTGACTCATGCCCATATAGACCACAGCGGAATGATTCCAAAGCTTGTTAAGGAAGGTTTTCAGGGTCGGATCATTGCGACTAAGGCAACCTTTGAACTGTGCCAGATCATGCTCAAAGATTCAGCACATATCCAAGAGATGGAAGCAGAGTGGGCGAGCAAAAGAGAAAGAAGAAAGGGCCATCCTCCTATTGCCCCCCTGTATACCATGGAGGATGCCGAAAAGGCCCTTTCGTTGTTTGAAGAAATCGATTATGATTATAAAATTCAGCTCAACGATCAAGTCAACGCGGTGTTTCGAAATGCCGGCCATATCCTTGGCTCGGCCGTCATTAAAATCACATATGAAAATAACAACCAGTCAAAGGACATTGTTTTTACAGGGGATTTGGGCCGGGAAGATCAGCCCATCGTTCGAGATCCTCATTTTGTCAAAAACGCCCATCATTTAGTCATAGAATCAACGTATGGAAATCGGTATCATGAAAATGGTCCCGAGGAGAAAAGAGAACAATTATTTCGAATTCTTGACGAAGCATTTAAAAAAAATGGGAAAATTATCATCCCGGCTTTCGCTGTTGCTCGGACACAGGATCTCTTATATGAGCTTAACTTGCTTATCGAGCAGAAGAAAATTCCTTCCATTCCCATCTACATTGACAGCCCTTTGGCTATTAGCGCAACCGATATTTTTTCACAGAACCCTGAATACTTTGATAAGAAAACTGCCAAATTAATTTCTTCCGGAGATAATCCTTTTGACTTTCCCGGGTTGTCATTTACCCGGACAGTTGAAGAATCCAAAGCATTAAACGAAAAAAAAGAACCCGCTATCATCATATCAGCTAGCGGGATGTGCGAAGCCGGCCGAATTAAGCATCATTTGAAGCACAATTTATGGAGACCCGAAGCAACTATTTTATTTATTGGGTATCAAGCAAAAAGAACCCTCGGCCGACGGATAGTTGACGGAGCAAAGCAAGTCAAGGTGTTTGGAGAAGATATTTCAGTGAAAGCTCAAATCCGCTCTATTGAGGGCTTTTCCTCTCATGCTGACAAAAATGAGCTTATCGATTGGGTAGAAAATTTGAAAGATCAACTGCAGCAGATATTTGTCGTTCATGGAGATGAAGAGGCCTCTGAAGAGTTGGCTCACGCATTTCGCGATCGATATCAAATCGATACGTTTGTTCCTGAAAGAGGGCAGCGTTTTGATCTTTCGGATAAGGATTTTATAAGAACTGATCCTGATCTGCACCTTAGGGAAACGGATAAACCCTTTGAAAAAGATTCACAGTTGCGAGAAACTCTATCTGATTTTCAAGATTTGCTAGATGAGTTTAACCAAACAGCCCTTGCAGAAGAAGTGCCCAACGGCATTGAAAAGTTGACTCGATTAAAAACAGATATGGATGAAAAAATGCTAAAGATCATTCGTGAAAAATCAAGAAACAAAGAAAAGGGGAGATAAGACTTGGATAAAGAGAAAATGTTTCAAATAGTAGACAGTAAGGAAGAAGAGCTTTTGGATCTATTTCGAGACGTTATTGCGATTGACAACAATGTCCCTCCGGGTAAAAACTATGATCAATTGGTCAACACGTTAATTCCCCATTTTGAAAAAGCAGGATTGGAAACAGAAAAAGTAATCATTCCAGAGAAGCTTTGGAAGCAAATTCCGACACCCGGCCTTGAAGGTGACAGAGTCAACCTGGTCGCTTCAAAAGAGACAGGAAAAGAACCTGTAACCATCTACGGGCATATGGACACAGTGCCCGTAGACGACAAATGGACAGTTGATCCATTTGGTTCAAAAATTGAAGGCGACAAGATTTACGGAAGAGGTTCTTCAGATATGAAAGGTGCCATTGCGTGCCTTGCCACCGCTTTGAAAATTATTGAAGAAAATAACCTGCCAATGCACTATGACCCTATCTGTGTAGTATGCACCGACGAAGAAATAGGCGTTTATCCGGGTGTTTATCATCTCGCCAAAGAAGGTTATGTGAAAGGCCATGTTGTCTGCCTTGATGGAAGTCAAGATCCAAGAGAATCTTTGGCTTCGGCCGGTTCAATTGATATATATATTACTACAAAAGGGAAAAGCTGCCATTCGGGTATGAACTTCCTTGGAGTAAACGCAGTCGAAGAAATGATCCCGGTGTTAAATGAGTTGATGGAGTTAAAAAAGAAAGTCGAGGTAAGAGAGTCGAAAGTGAAAGGGCCCTCGCATCCTGATGCAAAATCAGAAAAAATGACACCCATGTTTAACTTGGATGTCATCAAAGGAGGAAACAAATCAAACATTGTTCCCTCTGAATGCACTTTGGTCATCAACAGAAGGTATATTCCCGAAGAAACATATGAAGAAGTTATGCGTGAAATTGAAGAAGCCGTTAAAAGAGGGCAAGACAAGAGCAAAGCACTAGACATTGAAATCAAAGTGCAGCATTCCTACCCAGCAGCCCGTTATAATCCGGATTCTCTTTATGGGAAGAAGATGAAAGAGGCCAAGAAATTAGTGCAAGGCTATTCTGATTCTGATTTTACTCGTTATGGAATTGCCGGGTCTACTGATATGGCTTTCGTACAAGAAGTACTAAACACAGAGGACATCGTTATGGTCGGGGCCGGCCGAAGCGGAAATAATATCCACGGGGTGGACGAATATGCCCATATCAGTGATTTGAAGGCATTGGTGAAGGAATTGATCTATTATTTATGTTACTAAAGCTAAGGAAAATGCCCCAAAGACAAGACAATGGGGCATTCTTTTTAAGTCTTTTGTCTTAAAAGGGAGGATGCAATCTTGAATTCAAAGAGTCAAAAGAGCGAAAAAGTTTTGAAAGGGTTGGACAGAACTCCACAGAGAAGTTTTTATTACGCTTCGGGCCTTGACCGGAGCGACTTAAAAAAACCAATGATTGCAGTCGTCAACTCCTGGAATGAAATTGTTCCGGGCCATTTGCATCTAAATGAATTGGCCAAACAAGTCAAAGCCGGCGTGTGGGAGGCAGGCGGGACGCCTCAGGAATTCAATACCATTGCGATTTGCGACGGCATTGCCATGGACCATGAAGGGATGAAAACTCCTTTGGTGAGCCGCGATATTATCGCTGACAGCATAGAACTTATGGTTAAAGGTCATGGTTTTGATGGAATGGTCATGCTGGCTTCTTGTGACAAAATAGTTCCCGGTATGCTTATGGCCGCCGCCCGCCTAAAGATCCCGGCCATCATGGTTACAGGCGGGGCAAGTCTTCCTAGGGGATTTTTCCATGCAGAGGGAAACTTTAAGACGAATCCATATGAAATGGTTGGTCGCTTTAAACAAGGAGATATTAGTCAAAAAGAGCTGGAGGATTTTGAAGAATGTACTTGCCCGGGAGCTGGCTCCTGTTCCCAGCTTGGAACAGCAAACACCATGGCCATTGCGGCTGAGGGCTTGGGGATGACGCTGCCGGGATGCGGTTGCGCGTTGGCAGTATCTCCTCAAAAAGCGAGAATTGCGAAGAAGAGCGGAGCAGCTATTCTCGAAATGATTAAAGAAGAAAGAACTCCGGAAAAAGTTATGACAAAATCAGCCCTTGAGAATGCTCTTAGACTAAGTCTTGCTGTCGGGGGTTCAACCAACATGGCTTTGCACCTACCTGCTGTTGCCAAAGAATTAGATATTGAACTAGATCTCATCGATATTGATAGATTAAGCAAAGATACACCACAGATTTCAAGCTTGGGACCTCATTTCATGCTGGATTTAAGCAGGGCAGGTGGCGTTCCGGCTTTGGCAAAGACATTATCACATAAGATGCACACTTCTTGTCTAACAGCGAACGGACAAACCATCGGCGCCATTATGGACCAGACTGAAGTTCATGACACGGATGTGATTCGACCCATCGCCAATGCTTACCGAAAAGAAGGCAGCATCGCTGTTTTGTTCGGCAATCTCGCTCCTAATGGAGCGGTAGTAAAGCAAACGGCAGTGGATCCAAGCATGTTTTCATTTTCCGGACCTGCTCGTGTTTTCGACGCTGAAGAAGAAGCTGTTGAGGCCATTTTTAATGGAACCGTTGTAAAAGGAGATGTAGTTGTCATTCGATATGAAGGACCGCGGGGAGGGCCCGGCATGCGCGAGATGCTAGGGGCTACTGCAGCGGTTATGGGGATGGGACTTGGTAAAGAAGTAGCCATTGTAACAGATGGTCGTTTTTCCGGCGCCACGCGCGGCCCGGCTGTCGGCCATGTAGTCCCGGAGGCTGCTATAAAAGGACCCATTGCCGCCGTTAAGGACGGAGATCGGATTAACATCGACATTCCTAATCGAACAATACAGATGATTATTACTCCGGAGGAGTTAGCGAATCGTTTGAGAGGGATAAAAGTTCACAAAAAAGAAGAACGGGGAGTTTTGGGGCGCTATAAAAAATTAGTAAGCCAAGCTGATCAAGGCGCAGTACTCCTGCCGTGATTTGATCATTGTTATCTAGAACGAGGGCGGGGATAAAACAGCCTTTTGAGCAAGTGAAATAAGTCGCTTTTTGAATATATATAGGCCTGTTTATTATCTGAATCTTGCTCATCCACATATTACAGCCTCCCTTTTGATTGACAAAACGGTGGGATTGGTCTATCTTAATCTAAGGGCAGAAATTATTTTGGCACATACATCGGAGACGGGGAGTGGGAGAATGAAAAAAGCGGCGATCTTTTTGGCGCTTTTAACAGTGGCTGCTTTTGTTTGTCTAGGGACGGGTCTATGCGGCCCAAATCTTATTCAGGGCGTTACGGAGCAAAGTGATTTTCAAGGTACTTCTATTGATGAGATGCTGTTTAACATAATCAAAGACGATCAATGCCGGCTTTGTTCCTTTTAATGTCGACCATTCCTTAAAACGGCTGTGGTAATCGGGCATTGCTTTTGCTCTGACATAAAACGAGTATTGATTGGATTTTCATTTCCAATCGTGACTACTTTTAATTAAGGCGCTTTGACGATCGTTCAACAGCAGCTGTCCCTAGAATAATAAGTGCCGTTTTCGTATAAAACAGTTTTATGCAGGGTCCTTTGTTATTCTAGGCAATAAATTGCCTAGAATAATAAAGGATTTTGCATGTAAACGCATAACTCTATAAACGCAACGTTTTCTTAGACTTTCCACACGGGAAAGTTGAAATGGTCAAAAAATATGCACCTCAACTTCTGTAATGGTGAGCTAGAGGAGCAAAAATTAATAGTACTTTTCCTGAGCCGGGCGGCGAAGAAGGAAAAGGAAAGGGATTTTTGCCGAAATGATGTGTCGGCACCGGATGCATCATTGGGATGGCGGCAAACAGCTTCCATCTTGTCAGCATGATAATTCTTTTTGCTGGAGCGCTAACTTACAGGCGTCGGGAGAAGGAGGGGGTAAGTGTTCTGCAGCAGTACGGCTTAATTCCCTTTAAGTCGTTTTTCTTTTCAGACATTACATAATAAGCTCATCTATAACTAACTGGAGGGATGTCTATATGTCGCACGCCAAAATGATCTTCAAAAACGCGAACATTCGCACCATGAACGACAATAAACCCAAAGCAGAAGCCCTAGCTGTCGCCCACGGAAAAATTGTTTTCGTCGGAGATGATAAAGAGGCGGCTTCGTTTCAAGGTCCGGATACAAAAATTGTTGACTTGGATGGTCAAACGGTCCTTCCCGGCTTTAGTGATAATCATATGCATGCATTAGCCTACGGGATTTCGCTCATCGAAGTCCCGCTGTCAGGCCTTACATCAATAAAAGAAGTCGTAAAGCGAGTGAGAGAGAAAGCCCAGACTTTACCCCGACATAAATGGATTTTAGGAAGGGGCTGGGATCAAAACCAGTATGTTGAAGATCGATATTTTAACAAGAGCGATCTAGACGAGGCCGCTTCAGAACATCCGGTGGCCTTGATTAGAGTCTGTGGTCATGTAATGACCGTAAACAGTAAGGCTTTAGAAATTGCCGGCATTAATAAAGATACGCCTGACCCTTCGGGCGGGAAAATCGACCGGGATCCCCAGACAAACGAGCCAAACGGCATACTCAGAGAAGAAGCAATGCGTATGGTAAAACAAATCATTCCGCCCTATACCATGGAAGATAAGAAGAAAGCTCTATCCAAAGCCATGTCTGAGGCACTTGCAGTCGGCATTACTTCCGTAACCACCGATGATGCAGTGTTGGCGGGCGGAGTGGATAGCTGTATTACTCTCTACCGCAATATCTGGGATGAAGAACAGCCGGCCGTCCGGGCGTATTTGCTTATTGCCGGTGAATATCTTGATGACCTGATAAAAAGCGAAAGGATGACCGGGTGGGGAGATGATCGTGTACAAGTCGGACCCCTCAAACTTTTCCAGGACGGTTCTTTGGGCGCTAGAACCGCTGCCATGTTGGAACCTTATCATGACAGTCCTGATGAAAAAGGCGTGCTCATTTTCTCACAGCAGGAACTAGACGACATTATAGAAAAAGCTCATAAAAAAGGCATGCAGATTGCCGTACATGCGATCGGAGACGCAGCGATTACCTCCACCCTCGAAGGGATTGAAAAAGCCCAGGATAAAGAGCCAAAGAAGGATTGCCGCCACCGTATCATTCATTTTGAAGTAGTCAACGAAGATATTCTGCAAAAAACTAAAGAACTCGGGATCATTGCTGATATACAGCCAAAATTCCTTACCACCGATGGGGATTGGCTAGATAAGCGCCTCGGCCCTGAACGAGCCCGATACGCTTGTGCCTGGAAAACAATTTTGGAGCGAGGGATACCAGCCGTTGGCGGGTCAGACTGTCCCGTTGAACCTTTCAATCCTCTTCTTGGAATTCACGCGGCTGTCACGAGAAAAGTGTACAATTCTCCCGAGGACAGTTGGATGCCGCAGGAAAAACTATCGGTAGAAGAAGCTGTAAAGCTTTTTACTGTTGACGGAGCTTACGGATCATTTGATGAACATAAAAAAGGTTCTCTTGAAAAAGGAAAGCTAGCCGATATGGTTGTTTTGGATAAAGATCCCTGGACTGTGGAACCCGAAACCATAAAAGACATAAATGTTTTGATGACGATGGTTGACGGTGATGTTAAGTATCAGAAATAAGGAAGCAGCATTTTTAAGTTGTTGCTTTTAAATGACAATAGATCATCTCAAGCAGGGCATAATACGGTTAGGGGGGGGTTTTGTGACGGTTACCATATTAACCAACGGTTTGGTGCTTACCATGGACCCTGAGCAAAAGATTATTCACAATGGGTCCGTGGTAATCAAAAATGGAAAAATAGACGCAATTTTACAAAAACCTCCCGATCCGGCCCAATATCCCGAAGCGGAAACTATCAATATGGAGAACAAAGCTCTTATCCCGGGTTTTATCAATGCCCACACTCACATTGCCATGGCGCCTTTTAAAGGAATAGTGCACGATCGGCCCAATGTTTTGTATGACATTGTATGGCCTATTGAAACTAGCCTGACGGAGGAAAATTGTTTTCATTTGGCACGCTTGGGCGCTCTAGAGGCTTTAAAAGCAGGCTCTGTTGGTGTGGCCGACCACTATTTCTTCATGGATGCCATTACCGAAGGCATAATAGACGTCGGGTTAAGGGGTTTTGTAGGCGAAACCATCATGGATTTGGCCGGCCCTTTTGCCTCTGATGAGTCATTGTCGAAAGGAATTTCCTTTTGGCACCGCTGGAGAGAAAAGAACAGGCTGATACAGCCCGTGCTTGCGCCTCATGCTCCTGATACTGTTTCCAAAGAGGCACTTTTGAATCTGAAAGATTTCTCAGAGCAATCTGCTGCCACCCTTCATATTCACTTAGCCCAAACTCAACTTGAATACGACGAAATTTCAAAAAAACATAATAAAAGCCCTGTCCACTACCTCTACGACATCGGTTTTCTCGGCGCAAATGTGGTGGCAGCTCACTGCATATACATGAACGAAGCTGACATTCACATGCTCTTTGAAACAAACACAAACGCTATATACTGTCCTAGTACCCATGCCTTTGGCGGACATGTGGCCCCTGTGGCCAGGATGGTTGATCAGAAAGTCAATGTTGGGCTGGGAACAGATTTTGTAGCCGAAAACGATGATCACAATGTTTTTGAAGAAATGCGCCTGGCAACTATGCTGCAAAAAGTTATACACAAAGACCCTACTGCGCTTCCAACAAGAGATGTAATCAAAATGCCGACGATCAATGCCGCCAAAGCCTACGGAGTTGATCATTCACTAGGGTCGCTTGAAGTGGGAAAAAGCGCTGATATTGTAGTCATCGATCTTAAGACAGCCCGACTGACTCCTCACTACAACATCACTTCGGCTTTGGTCTATGCCGCTTCAGAAGCCGATGTCTATGCTGTTTTGATCCAAGGCGAATTTGTTATTGACCATCGAAAGGTCTTAACGGTTTGCGAGGAAGAAATAATTGAAAAGGGCAAAAAAGCATGTCAAGAAGTCTTAGTAAAAGCCATAAGAAAAAAACCGGTCTTAGAGCGTTATATCGACACTGACATTCGTCAGTACTGATTTACTTTTGATTTGAGGAGGTTTTCACATGCAAACGATTTGGCCCGATCAAAAAAAGTGTTCGGTGGCATTGTGTTTCGATTTCGACGCGGAAACACTTTGGTTTAACGGAGGCAAAGAAGCTACTCCGACGCCTACTTCCAGAGGGGAATACGCGGCTTTCTTGGCCGTTCCGAGAATTTTGGACCTTCTTGACCAGCATGAAATGCTTTCGACATTTTTTGTCCCGGGTTATACTGTCGAAAAATACCCGGAAATTGTCCGCGAAATAAAGCAGCGAGGACATGAAATCGGTCATCACGGGTTTTATCACGAAACGCCGGTCACTATGGATTATGAAGAAGAGAAAGAAATCCTTGAGAAAGGAATCAGGGCCATTGAAGAAGCGACTGGGTCCCGACCTCTCGGTTATCGCTCACCCGCTTGGGATTTGAGTCATAATTCTTTGTCATTGCTTTCTGAGTTCGGTTTTTTGTACGACAGCAGCATGATGGCGGACGAGAAGCCTTATGTAGTAAATCCAGGCATTGGGCAGCCTCCCTTAGTAGAAATCCCAGTTGAATGGCTGCTTGATGATGCCCCTCACTTCTTGTTTAACTTTAATCCAAAATACCGAATTGGCATGGCTGATCCAGACAAAGTGTATCGTATTTGGAAAGAAGAGTTTGATGGGTATTATCAAAACGAAGGTTGTTTTAATTTAACGATGCACCCCCAGGTGATAGGACGGTATCATAGAATAAATCTGCTTGATGATTTAATTACTTATATGAAAAGTCATAGCAGGGTATGGTTCGCTCGATGCATTGATATTGCTAAATATTGGCATGAGAAGAATAATACCGGGCAGGGAGGCTAAGCGGATGAAATACATCGACAGAACGAAAGTTATCTATGCTATGTCACCGGATAATAAAGCCGCAGCTCGTGTTCAACCAAATAACGCCGTCACTTTCCAGACACACGATTGCTTTGGCGGTCAAATTAAGAGCGAAGAACAAAAGTTTGAGGAAATTGGGTGGGATAGAATCAATCCCGCCACCGGGCCTCTTTTTGTAGAAGGAGCTTCACCCGGAGATGTGTTGGCGGTTGATATCGTGGACATTCGAATTCTAGAGCAGGGTGTTATGGTTGCTGCTCCGAAATTAGGGGTGCTTAAAGATTATTTCAGCAAATCCACCACAAAGATAATTCCTATCCAAGAGGGCAAAGCCGTTTTCGATGAAAAAATAGAAATTCCCATATCGCCTATGATCGGAGTTATAGGAACCGCTCCAAAAGCAGAATCAATCCCCTGCGGAACACCGGGAGATCACGGCGGCAATATGGACTGCAAAAGAATTGAGAGAGGAACAACTCTTTATCTTCCTGTCAATGTTCCAGGCGGACTGCTGGCCATGGGGGATCTGCACGCGGTCATGGGTGACGGTGAAATACTCATCTGCGGCTTAGAAATTGCCGGCGAAGTAGATGTTCGCCTAAGGGTTTTGCCTTCAATTGCTCTTCCTATGCCGGTGTTGGAAAACGACAAAGTTTGGATGACCATCGCCTCAGCAGAAACCTTGGACGAGGCAGCAGAAAAAGCAACCAAAACGATGTTTGAGTTAATGACTTCAGCCGAGCAAATTTCTTTTGAAGATGCCGGTATGCTCATGAGTATGGCTGGGCAGCTGCAAATTTGCCAAGTCGTCGACCCGCTTAAAACGGCGCGGTTTGAAATGCCAAAAGAAATATTAGCCAAATTAGGAATCAGCTTATTATGATTTCTATGTAATTTAACAAACTGATTCCTTTTCTTAAAGGTTTTAGGAAAAATATGTAGAAGTAGAAGTGTTGATTAATCGTAATTGGCCTTGGAGGTCGGACAGGATGAGTTTTGAAGAGATTGGATTAAGAATGAAAGAAAGAAGAGAAGAATTGGGACTTTCGATTGATGATGCCGTAAAAGAAACGAAAATTCGATCTAAATATTTAAAGGCGATCGAAAATGGGCATTTTGACATCATTCCCGGGGAAGTCTATGCAAAAGGTTTTATTAAGAGTTACGCCAAATTTCTGGGACTAGATGGTTCTGCTATGGTAGATGAATACAAAGACCTTGCTCAAAGCAGTGAAAAAATGACCGAGGATGCCAAGACTGCGCAAACAGAGCCCCCTGAGGATCCAACCTATTCTCATTCCACAAGACCCACTTCTTCTGCACCACATCCCTCCCGGCAGCCTGACGGCCGGAATGCGAAGCGAATCTTAACCGTTTTGCTGGTCATTGTTATTGCTCTTTTTGGTGTTAATTATGCTTACAATGTGTTCATTTTAGCAAACTTGCCCGACCCGATTCCTAATGAAAGCGGATTGGATCCAAGCGGATCTGAGGAAGAGGAACCCGAGCAGGAAGAAGACGCTGAGGATCCAGAAGAAGTTGAACAGCAACCTCTTGAATTACAAATCATTTCCGATTCACCTTCCAATGCTGAAGTTCATATTGTCGGCGTTGATTCAATTGAAGTAACCATCATAACCACAGAACGCTGCTGGTTGAGAGTCCAGGAAGATGAAGAAGAGCCGGAATCGCAAACTTTAAGTGAAGGAGACACTGTGTCATACAGTGCTGACAACATAATGAGAATGAGAGCCGGAAACTCCGGAGGTATTGAAATATATATTGATGATGAATTATTGGAAGTCAGCGGACAGAGCGGCGGCGTTAAGAATTACACCCTCAAGCTCATTTCCGAACAATAGCGGCTTATTAAATTTCAAATAGTGTGAAGCCGATCATTCGGTCGGCTTCACACTATTTTTGAAAAGAGGAGAATGATCGTTGGAAAAAGACTTTTTACCAATATCAAAAAAGGATATGGAAGACCGTGGTTGGAGGGAAGTTGATTTTGTGCTGATTACGGGGGATGCATATGTGGATCATCCTAGTTTCGGGGCTGCGATTATCGGTCGACTATTAGAATCTTGCGGATACAAAGTCGGTGTGACAGCTCAGCCCAATTGGCGAACTGTTGATGATTTTAAGGAATTTGGTAAGCCGAAACTGGGTTTTTTGATCACAGCCGGCAATATGGATTCCATGGTAAATCACTTTACGGCTGCCAAAAAGCGGAGAAAAGAAGATGAATATTCTCCGGGGGCAAAGGCAGGTCGTCGCCCTGATCGTGCTACCATTGTTTACACTAGCCGCGCAAAACAGGCCTATAAAAATACGCCTGTGATCATTGGCGGTATCGAAGCAAGTTTGAGACGTTTTGCCCATTATGATTATTGGGAGGACAAGCTGCGCAGATCATTCCTTATTGATGCAAAAGCAGATTACCTTGTTTACGGTATGGCAGAAAAAGCCATCGTTGAACTTGCAGAAGCCTTGAAAAACCAATCATCAGAACAACAAATCAAAGAGATCAGGGGACTTTGCTATAAGACAAAATCATTGGAAGATCTGCATAATTATGAATTAATGCCGGGGTTTGATGACATTCAACAGGATATAAAGAATTTCAACAGTGCTTTTTGTAAACAGCAAGAGAAATCTCAGTATCCAAGTACAAAGTCAATTGTTCAGCATCAAGGCCAGTTTTTTCTTGTGCAAACTCCGCCGCAACCGCCGCTGAGC
>SLNR01000063.1 GCA_007132905.1 Candidatus Sumerlaeota bacterium
CATGCTGATAAGCAGCTACCGGGGGGAAGAAGAGGAACCCTGACCAACCTAAGTTGATTCTCTCAAAGGGTACGCCCTTTGGCAAGAAAGTGTTTCCAATTAAATTATACGAGGGGGGATGGTATTGATTAAAAAGACGGACGATGCAGCCGAACAAGAGGAAAATGGATACGGAACTTTGTTTGTTTGTGCCACTCCTATCGGGAATTTAGAAGACATTAGTTTAAGAGCCTTAAAAACTCTAAAGAAGGTAGATATCATTGCCGCCGAAGATACCAGAAGAACCAGAAAACTTTTGTCTTATTATCATATCAAGAAGAAGATGCTCAGCTATCACGAACACAACCGGCGGCAATGCGGGGAAAAGCTGGAAAGCCTTTTGCTGCAGGGAAAAAATATTGCTTTGGTTTCGGATGCCGGAACGCCGGGAATTTCCGATCCGGGTTATGATTTGATTGTAAAAGCGCTAGATAAAGAATTCCCTGTAGAAATGATTCCTGGGCCGGCAGCTTTTTTAATGGCATTGGTAATATCAGGTCTGCCGACGGATCGATTTGTTTTTGAGGGTTTTTTGCCGCGAAAAAGAAAAGACAGAGAAGAAATTTTATCTAATCTCAGCGATGAATCAAGAACTATGATATTTTATGAGTCTCCCCGCCGCTTAGTGAGTGTTTTAAAAGAAATGGAAAAAGCATGGGGCGATCGGAAAATAGCCATCGGAAGGGAATTGACGAAGAAGTATGAAGAAGTAAAGCGTGGAACAATGAGTGAGGTGCTCGCTTATTTTTCTGAAAAAACAATCAGAGGGGAAGTAACGGTCGTAGTGGAGGGGGAAAAGGAGGCGGAGGAAAAGCAAAAAGGCTACACTCCCGGTGAGCTAAAAAAACGTGTGCAAGAACACATAAAAAAAGGGAACACCAAAAAAGATGCCGTTAAGATGGTGGTTAGCGAAACGGGACGGCCGAAAAATGAGATTTATGAATTGGCTTTAAAAATAGATGATGACATAATAGAGTAGATGAAAGGATCTGGAGGGTTTTTGTATGTATGATCTTTACATTCATAACGCAACCATCGTCGATGGCACAGGGAGAAAAAGATACCGCGCTCATGTGGGGGTAACTTGTGGAAAAATTGTGGAAATAGGCGCTGTTCCAAAAAAGCAGGCCAAAAGAATCATTGATGCAGAAGGGAAAGTGCTGGCGCCGGGTTTTATAGATATGCATTCACACTCTGATACCATGATTCTGGTGAATCCTGAAGCGGAAAGTAAGATTAATCAGGGGGTGACTACGGAAGTCATTGGAAACTGCGGTAATTCCCTGGCTCCTTTAGCGGGAGAATCGTTGACATTTGTGGATGACCATCTTGTGGAGTACGATCTGAAAAGAACCTGGGCTTCGGTGGAGCAGTATCTCGCAGCAGTAGAAGCAGCAAGGCCCGCGTTGAATATGGCTATGTTGGCCGGCCATGGAACGATTAGAAGAAACATACTAGGCACAGCCAACCGGGCTCCTAAACCATCGGAGATGGAGGACATGGAGAAGATCCTAAAAAAGGCTTTGCTGCAGGGCGCTTTTGGTATGTCAACGGGTTTAATCTATCCGCCGGGGTTTTATGGAGACACAAGTGAACTTATCAGTTTGGGGAGGGTATTGAAAAAACACAGAGGCCTTTATGCCAGTCATATTCGAGGGGAAGGACCAACTCTTCTAAAGGCTATGGAAGAAATTATTGCCATAGGGCAGAATTCTCGCTGCCCGGTACATGTATCACATCATAAAGCGATCGGAAAAGAACAATGGGGGAAAGTAGAAAAAACGCTTACCATGATTGATGAAGCGCGCAGCAAGGGTATAGACATAACAGGAGATGTATATCCTTACGAGGCCACCAACACCCTTTTGCAGACATTTCTGCCTAGATGGGTGCACGAAGGTGGCGTTGAGACCATGCTCAATAGGCTAGATCAGGAAGACACTGTTTCAAAAATTAAAGAGAGATTTACCAGCGGACGGCATCGCCACAGAAGCTGGGAAAACGTGGTGGTTTCCAATGCACCTTGCCACCCTGCCTGGGAGGGAGAAGACCTTTCAACTATTGCAAAGAGCAAAAACCAAGATGTTCCTTCCACCATCATTGATATCATCGCAGGGGAATCGGGAAAGGCAAGCGTGATCATTTTCCAAATCAGTGAAGACGACATCTGCCGTGTGCTGCAGCATCCTGCCATGATGATTGGAAGTGACGGAAGTGCTTTAACAATGGCAGGTAAGTTCGTAAACGGCAAACCGCACCCCAGAAATTTCGGGACTTTTCCCCGGGTTTTGAAGAGATATGTGAAAAATGAAAAGGTTCTTTCCCTGGAAGAGGCGATCAACAAAATGACGTTCATGCCGGCCAAACGTCTTGGGCTCTCGAAAAGAGGCTTAGTGCTCCCTGGTTACTACGCGGACTTGGTTCTGTTCGATCCTGATCAAATTGATGATTGCTCGGATTACCAAAACCCCAGGCAGTGCCCAATGGGAATTGATTATGTCATGGTACACGGAAATGTAGCCGTGGAAAAAAGCAATTTCACAGGCATTTTCGAAGGTAGGGTGCTGAGAAGAAAGTAGTCCTGTTTGGTTATCCCGATTTTTGGAATTAAGGCGTGGATGTTTTTCTTGGGCAGAGAAATCAAGGGGATTATCCCTGCAATTTTTTTGCTTTGCCTATAAGACAAACGCTTGCTTGACATGAACTCCATAGAGCCTTACGATCGATCCTTTCAAAGAAAGCATAAAAAAATCTGAAAGCTCGTGAATAGGCTTTCAGATTTTCCATGTGTTTTGTGGCAACGGCTCTATGGTTAAGAAGTCTTGTCTTTCATTGCTGAGATGCAGCTTTGGCAGATATTTCTACCTTTGTAATGTTCAATACCTTCTGCGCTTGCGCAAAATAGACAAGCAGGTTCGTGTTTTCTTAGAATGATCTTGTCCCCATCGACGTAAATTTCCAAAGGATCTTTTTCCTCAATTTCCATAGTGCGCCGCAGTTCGATTGGAATGACAACCCGTCCTAATTCATCCACTTTTCTAGTAATTCCTGTGGATTTCATCTCATATCCCCTCCAAATCTACAATATTCGACAAATATCGCTCAGATAGACTATACCAGATATACCAGAAAAAGTCAATATATGTTTTTGATAAAACGCTCATGGCCCAGCATATTATGGGTGCAGGCAAATAGGAGTGCTTTTGTGAAAGAAATTGTGAAGAGCCTTTTGAGAAGGGTTAGGAACAAGGTATGTCGAAAATAGTCGAAATAACAGATGTTAGATATCCTCGCTCTATTTCCTGTTTGAAAGCTTTGGTTTCCTTGGCTCACTGCGCCTCTTTTTAAGCGGATAATTCGGTGCCCGCCGAGTTGTAAAATTTGCGCTGCTGTCTTGATGTTAATCATTTTTGGATGATTAGGCTGATGAACCGAAGCTTTTCGACTTCCTGCTCAGTCATGTTATATATCTCCTCTCTCATAGGTGACATTTTATCAGAATAAATCCAACATGACATTATCTCAGAATAACTACAC
>SLNR01000136.1 GCA_007132905.1 Candidatus Sumerlaeota bacterium
ATGATAGACCCTTTTCTCAGGACTATCAGTGGTCGCCACCCACTGATAGTTGAATCTCCAGAATCTCTATGTGATTGTCAAAGAACAATTTTTTGCTTGACTATTCATAGCACGTCTTTATTAATCTAAATCAACATAGGTAGTAGTAACATCGAATGGTTTAAATTTCCTTCCGCCGCTAATGTAGAATTTCCCAAAAAACTCAACATACTGCAGACGGCAAGCATGTACAAAAGCTCCTAAAGCATTGATCAAAAGATTAAAGGTATGTGTGCCTACCAGAAACACAACTGAAAATACTATACCAATCACTCCTGCTTCAGCTATCATAAAGCCCATCGTATTGAAAACCTGGGCAATAACCACCGAAGCAAGTCCTAAAGCAAGAAGTCGTGAGTACGATAATATATCTCCTAAGTACCCGGATATGCCGTACAAAGCATACAACCCAGCTCCCACCCTTTTGAGGGGGTTCTTCTCGCCGCGAGCCGTCATCAGTAAGATCGAAAGCAATCCCGCCCACAAAAGAACCTGGCCAACCACCGTAACGATGGGGGGGGCACTTACCATAGGACCGCCATAATACAAGAACACCCCGGTGAGAAAAGACATCCATGAGCCTTGATCGAAAACGGCTTGGGCTACTTCTCCTTCTCTCATGAGATGATAAAATTTTAGACCCAGCCCCACATAGATAACTTGGAATACTCCCAAGATCAAAGCCACGATAATCATCCTGATTGGATCCTCTGTTGCGTCAAACCAAAGGGGCTGCACAGGAACTAGGTCTCCAAAAAAAGAACCCGTCACCACACCCACGCCAAAAGAAGCGATGCCAACCAGGAATAAAAGCTCAAACAGCTTTTTCCCCATGCCGGCCATTTTTATCTTTTTCATGAGAAACAGGCTCAAAAGGGACAGACTTATTCCGTAACCCATATCTCCCAACATCATCCCAAAGAAGAGGAAAAAGAAAGGAGCCACTATCGGAGTCGGATCAATCCCACCGGAAACAGGCAGGGCATATAACTCGGTGATCGCCTCAAAAGGTTGAACCAACCGATGGTTCTGGAGAACAACAGGTGGTTCTTCTCCTTCTTCAAGCTCTCGGGTTTCAATAACCGCCGCCTCAGTTAACTGGTGGATGGCTTGATCCAAACGCTGCCTATCCTTCTCTTTGATCCATCCTTCTACTGCAAAAGTTCTATCGGTTCTGCCAAAGTGCTTAACGGCCGCCATTTGATCGCGTGTTGCCTGCAGATCATCATAAACGGATAAAACGATATCCTTATTGGGGATTAATTCATTTACTTTGCTTGTCAGTTCATTGATCTCGTTTTCCAATTCCTCAATTTTTTCCTCTAAGGCCGATATGCACTCTTTTGGAGTATCATATAAATCTTTGAACATGGCTCTGCTGAAGCTGTAATTACGCAGGACAGACTCAATGTCGTCCGCCTCTTCTTTAAAGTAAGAAACCACTAAATAAATCTCTTTTTTATCTTCTTTTATCCTTTCAAAATACACATCAGAAGAAATCTCCAATATCTCTTCTTTCATTTTCTCAAAGAAGTCAGTCTCCATAACGCCTATGACGGTATTTGTGTGGGCTGTCTCGCCAATCTCCGCCAAAGGGATCTCCATCTCGACCCACGGCTGTAGCGATTCAATAATAGTTTGATGATTGCTGACCTCATTTTTGCGAGTGTTAATCTTTTCTTCGAGATCTTTTAGTTGAGTATATAGTTCTTCAGCCAACTCTTTTTTCTCAGCATTTTCGCGAAAGACTTCTTGAGGCATAATGACTTTTGAACCCGTAAAAGATTCTATAAAACTTTTTTTCCTGCCCTCATAACGCTCAAGCATCTCGATAACAAACTTCGTATCCGAAATCTTGACATCAAGGTCAGTTATCTCATCAGATAAATGGTCTTCGCGAAGCAAATCTGCCCACTCAGGCTCCCGCAGCCGATCCCGCAGGTCGACCATTTGCAAAATGCCCAGCTTTTGAAGCTGTTGGACAATCTCCTCTTTGTAATCCTCCAGTGACATCACAAAGACTTTCTTCATAGGTACAATGGCCATCTATCTCACAATCCTTTCGACTATAAAAGATACTGCCTGATCCATATTCTTCTCAGCCTTTTCTCTTATAGACTCAATCTGCTCGTCGCCTGCTCTTTTTTTCTCTTCAACCTCTTCTTCTGCTTTTTCTTCCGACTCTTTTTCTAACGCAAAAGCTTCTTTTTTCGCCTTCTCAGCAGCTTCGTCTATCATCTTTTCTGCTTTCTGGTTTGCATCGGCGACTATCTTATCGGCTTCTTTTTGAGCATCCTCAAGCATCTTTTCGTTTTCTTTCTCTGCTTCCTTGACCTTTTGCAGTGCATCAACAGCGGCCAAAAGCACCACCTCCTTCATCATAAATGCAGCTTACTTCAAGAGGATCTGGAAAAAGACTTATAAAAAACATACAAAAAAAATCGAAAAATCCACCTCAGTATACCATATTACCGGCAGCCATTCAACAAACATAAAAACACTTGTATGACCGAAAGAAGTGCATCGAAAATTGCTTTTCTATCATGTTCAACTTCCAAAAAGCTATTTTCTGTGGTTTTCATGAGAGGTTTTCGCCCTTTCGTCTAAAACGCAAAACTTAAGGTAAACCAAATACCCCTCTCTTATTTTAAATCGACGGCATACCCTTCCCTATCAGAAAGTAGAAGTCCTGCAGAAATAGATTAGATTTATGAAGTTCTTTAATAGATAAAATACTCAGAAAACCCTTACTATTCAAACATTTCTCTAAACCCTGTTCGCCTCTGACTAAAAAAATAATAGGCAAAGGGGCGAGACAAAACCTGCCCCTTTGCTGTAGGTGTTGGTGAAAAAAGAAAAAAAACCACAGGAAAGGACCTATGGCTTTGTTTCTTTACTGCCCGCATCTAGTTTGACGCAACAGAATTTACTAAAAATAATTCATGGGATTGACATGCCTTCCGTTTTTTCTAATCTCGAAATGCAAATGCACACCCGTGACTCCTCTTGTATTCCCGGTATTACCCATATAGGCAATAACCTGTCCTTTTTTTACTGTCTGGCCTCTTCGAACCGCAAAAGAGTCGCAATGTGCGTATAAGGTTGTGTAGCCATTACCATGACTAATCTCAAGGCGGTTTCCATACCCCACACTGGAACGAACAGCAACCGTCACCGTGCCGGCATCGGCGGCTCTAATGGGAGTCCCTTTGGAATTGGCAATATCAACACCCGTATGCCGGGAACCTAAATAATTTCTAGTTATCTGCCCGCTGGTGGGCCAATGAAACCTTCCGGTCCCGACAACGGAAGATGAAGTATCCCGCCTGCTCCCCCTCACAATAATCCTGGGAACGGGCTCTGCAACAACAGTTTCCGCTACCTTTTCTTTTTCTACGACTATTCCGTTTTCACGGATGACTTCATAAACAACTTCTTTTTGGCCCGATCGACCTCCTTGCGCAACTCTTCGTTCCCATGTCCACATACTCGAATCGCGCTTCACCTCTTCTTCATAGGCAATCGC
>SLNR01000052.1 GCA_007132905.1 Candidatus Sumerlaeota bacterium
AGAGCAAATGGAGGCGGACGGTTGGAACAAAGGCCCATGGAAAGTTAACTGGCTGAAGACGCCGGTTTTATATGAGAATATGCTAAAAACGGTAGCTCGGGATCCGGAGCGCTTAAAGGAAATAGAACGGGTAGTAAAGTTAATTGATGATCCACAAATCATACCGGAGGATTTCATGGATCTGTATCAAATTTTCAACCAGGCCGCAAAGAAGGTGAAAAAATGATCGATCTGACGGCAAAAGAAAAAGAAATTCTGTCAGGGTTGAAAGACTTCCAACTGGCGACGGTAGACAGGGTAGATGATTTGTTCAGAAACGGTTATCACCGGGTGCTCATAGCAGATGAGGTTGGTTTGGGGAAAACACTGGTGGCCAAGGGGATCATCGCGAAAATGTCTTGCCTTTATCAAAAGAGATCAAATAAAGACTTGTTCAAAGTTGTGTATGTCTGTTCCAATCAGAGCATTGCCGGGCAAAATCTAAAAAAATTGAAAGTGCATTCGGAAGTGAAAATGGATGGGCTTTCCGATACCCGGCTGTCGATGCAGCACTTGAAGATTTTTGAACAAAGACATGATGCTAGCATCCGGGAAGGATTTGTGCAGTTGATTCCTTTAACGCCGGGCACTTCTTTTCAAATGACGGGTGGCTGCGGAAGTGTGTTGGAACGCGCGCTGATTTATGCCATTTTGCGACGCCTCACTTTTTTTGAGCCCTATTTACCGCAGTTGGAAAAGTTAATGACCTCGCAAGCAACGAAGAGCTGGCCCCATAGCTCCGACAGATTTGAGCAGCTTGTGACTGAGGTGGATCAAAAAAGCGGGGGAGAATATTTGAGCTATATGCTCGAAAAGGTAAGCCTTTTTCTACAGGCGGATCCTGACCTGTTACAGATGGCAAAAGAAGTATTTGCCTTTATCGAAGAAACCGGCAAATCTATAAGCCGAAAAGGCAACACCTTGATCTTGCAGCTTCGTAAAATGATGGCAGAAATCAGCGTGGAGATGATGGATGCCGATCTGGTGATTATGGATGAGTTCCAGCGGTTTCCTGAACTCATCCAAGAAGACAAAGACAGCGAGACGGCTATGTTGGCCCGTCGGTTCTTCAGCCCTGCCAAAGAGAAAAAATATCATCCGTTTATCCTTCTTATGTCGGCGACTCCTTATAAATTGTATTCCACTTTGGAGGAGATCCGGGAAAACCGCAAAGATGAGCACTACGAAGAATTCATTCAAGTAATGGATTTCCTTTTTAAACACCAACCGGATCTCCGCCGGGAATTTAACACCACCTGGGAAAACTACTCCGTGATACTCAATGAAGCTTCCTATGGCGAGGCGGCCCTCATAGTAGCAAAGAAGAGAGAAGCAGAAGAATGTCTATATAACGGCATCTGCCGAACAGAGCGTATGAAGGTGCCCGGTTCAACGGATTTAATTGAAACAGAAGACAGCAGCGGATCACTAACCATCCATGAAGATGATATCTTGTCTTTTGTGGAAATGGACAAAGCACTTTCAGGGGTAGGACAAAGCGGAGCAGCTTCGCTAGAATACATGAAGTCTGCCCCTTTTATCATGTCGTTCATGCAGCATTATAAACTGAAATTGAAGCTGCAGGACAAACTGAAGGCAGAACCCGAAAAGCTGTCAAACCTAAAAAGCCAAAGACTTTGGGTGAATCGCAGGAAAGTATCAAAATATAAAGACTTAAAAGTGAATCATGCCCGTTATAATAAGCTGCGGGAAGTGGCTGTGCCCCCCAAAGCTGAAAAAATGCTGTGGATACCGCCGGCAAGGCCTTATTATCCATTGGAGGGGCCATTTAAGAATCAAACAGGTTTTTCCAAGACACTGGTGTTTTCGGCATGGGAAATGGTTCCAAGGGCCATTGCCGCTTTGTTATCCTATGAAACAGAACGCAAGACCGTCGGCGAGCTAATTCGAAAAACGCCAAAATCCGAGCATGAAAATCGAGGCTATTTTGCCAAACAAAGGTTTCCGGCACCCAGGATAAAATTTGCCATGAAGAACAACGAACCGGAGAATATGAATCATCTGTGTCTATTGTATCCATCAAATGCCCTCGCTTCTTTTTATGACCCGATTGATGGATTAAATCGCGGCTTAAGCCTGCGCGAAATAAGAACAGAAATACTTCAAAAAATTAAGGATCAGCTGGAGAAAATGGAGTTTCTTGTGCAGCGGGAGGATCATCGGCAGGATGAGCGATGGTATTGTATAGCACCTCTTATTATGGATCAAGAAGATCCGGCCATGGAGGCATGGTTTGAAAACCCGGTATTGAAAAATTTAACAGAAGAAATGGACGGCGTAAACAAGCAAGAAGATGACCAAGGGATTATATCCAAACATCTTCAGCAGCTGAAAAGATGGTATGATGAACCTGCGTTGTTAGATTTGGGGAAAATGCCCCGGGACCTCGAAGAGGTTCTTGTTAACATGGTGATGGCCTCGCCGGCAGTGTGTGCGATGAGAATGCTAGGTCCTGGCACCTCAGGTGCAGCGGATTTGGCCTTTCAATTGGCAAAAACTATCGTAGACCGGTTTAATACGCAAGAAGCTATTGCCATTGTGGATCTATCTTATGGAAAAGCGGGCGAAGGAATACATTGGAAGAGCATTCTGCGGTATTGTTTGGACGGAAACCTGCAAGCCGTCCTAGATGAATATGCTCATATGCTGTTGGAAGGATATGATTTGAGTCAAAGGGGTCGTCAAGAGGGCAACAATGTGCTGATCAAAGACATGATCCGAACACTAAAGACGCATACAGCCAGTTATAGGGTGGATACCTACCGTCAGTTCAAAGATTATATCAAACCCCCAAAAAAGTCTAGACGCAAGGACCGCTATATGCGTATGCGCTCCAATTACGCCGTTGGATTTTATGATGCCAAAAGCGAAGGGAAAAGCGTTCAGCGAAAAGACAATATCCGACTCAGCTTCAATTCACCCTTTCGACCTTTTGTTTTGGCCACCACATCGATTGGTCAAGAAGGGTTGGACTTTCATTATTACTGCCGGAATATTGTGCATTGGAACTTACCGGGCAACCCGGTGGATTTGGAGCAGCGGGAAGGACGCATCAACCGCTATAAATGCCACGCCATTCGCCAGAACATTGCCCATAAATACGGACATATGACCTTTCAAAAAGATCTGTGGCCGGAGATGTTTGATCAAGCCCAAAAGCAAGAAAGCACCGAAAAGACAAGCGATTTGGTACCTTTTTGGTGCCTTCCGGAACAGGAAAACGAGCCGCAACCTTATAAAATTCAGCGGGTTGTTCCCCTTTACCCCTTGAGCAAAGACAGTGCCCGCTATGAGCGTTTAATAAAAATCCTCTCTTTATATCGGTTAAGCCTTGGACAGGCAAGACAGGAAGAACTTATCAATGATCTCTTTGAGAGCGGATTTGAGGAGATGGGGGAGTTGTTTATGAACTTAAGTCCCTACTTTAAAGAAGGACAAGACAAATCAGAAAAAAGAGTAGAGAGGGAGGAAAATTCACCATGGAAGC
>SLNR01000139.1 GCA_007132905.1 Candidatus Sumerlaeota bacterium
ACAAGCGGCGTGGAGGTCATGTTGCTTTAGAGCACCAGGAAGCGCTGAGGATTAATGAGGCTTTGAAAGAGCGGGGAGTGATTCCCGACTTTAGACCGCCGAATGTCATTCGCCTTGCTCCGGCAGCACTTTATACCCAATACAACGAAGTGTGGAGGGTCATTGCCATCATCAAGGATATTATGGAAGAGAAAGCTTACGATAAATATTCCAAGGAACGTGGAGTGATATCTTAAAAGCGTTTAAAGGAGGTACTACCTACTGCCGTTTATCGAGAATCTGGGATCGGTCAGTCGGCTTTCTCCTTTTTATGTTAAAACAGTTTGCTAAAAAGCAAGTTTTCAATGGAAGCGATTATCAGGCTATCGCTGAACTTCCGTCAAAAATTAATAAGCCGGGTTTTTAATAATTGGATGATAAAATTTTGTCTAAGCAAAAGGTAAAAAACCAGCGAAATAGCTACTGCTATTTTTTTTGTAATCAATAGAGAGGCCGCGTGATGAACTAAACAGAAAAAAAGTTCTGATCGTTTAACTTTCATCATAAGAGTAACGGGTTTAAGTAGAAGAACTAATTATTTGCAAGCAAGAAACAGAGGGCAGAGCTTTATCCAACAATAAAAGAGTGATATTTGAAATGTTTAGGACTCTAATTCTTGGTTGCTAACTGATTATTGACAGGTTGCTTAGAATGTTGAAGGATGGGAAAACGCGATGAAGGTGCTTCTACTGGGGTTTAGTTTGGATTGGAAGAAATTCTGGCAAAGAACGGGTGGTTTTTCAAGAGGTTTAGATGAAATGGATAGACGCGAATGTGGAAGGAAAACAGAGATTTTCGCTGAATAGTCAAATATTCCGATTATCGGCCGTATTCGGTTGTTATCTATCATCTTAGGGTATCAGGAACGCAGAAGGGCCTGATGTCCTTGTTTGTGGAGTTCTACGGTGTTCGACTGTGTTTGACACCCAAAGGGTCAGATGGTAGAATTAGTTAGCAAAGTAATCGGGTGGAGTACCTTTTTTATTAAAGGAAAACGTCCGATAAAAAGCAGCAATAGAACTGGGGCTTGTTTAGGGTCATTAAATAATTAAATTTGTTAATTAATTAGGAGATGGCAATGAATGATGCGAATGTAACAAAAAGCACTCTAACTCTATTCTTGAGTAGTGTGCTTTTTGTTCTCTACTAACAAAAGGAGGTGAGATTGATGAATGGTGACATTGGCCAAATCGTGCTAGACGAAGAAACAATCGCTAATCGACTTGAAGAGTTAGCCAGTGAAATGAAAAATGATTTAGATGAGGATGCAGTAGTTGTAGGTGTGCTTCGAGGTGCCTCTGTATTCGTGGCGGATCTCATGCGCTTTTTACCAGAAAAGATACGATTGGATTATCTTCAGGTTGTTAGAGGTGAAAATACTGTTTCAGATGAAGGTGTGGATCTCATAAAAGATATATCTACCAATATTGAAGGTCGAAAAGTATTTTTGCTGGAGGACACTGTTGATACTGGTGATACGCTTCTTTATTTGAAGGATTATTTACTAGACAAAGGAGCGGCTGATGTCAAGCTGTGTGTGCTGCTCGACAAGACAGAGCGCCATGAAAAGGAATGCCCTGCCGACTATGTTGGTTTTAGAGTGGAAGGCCTTGAAGGAAAGTGGAACTATGTAGTGGGTTATGGTATCGATTTCAACGAACACTATAGAAATCTGCCCTACATTGGCGTATTAAAAGAAGAGCTTTGGGCGCCTGTCGAAGCATAAGCACGACAGCCTTTCATCAACGGCGTAAGCAATCCGAAGTTAGAAAGAGTTTTAGTAAAAATGGATTTTGAATCAAGCTTGTCCAAAATACAACGAGGTGAAAAAAAGTGAAAATCGGCGTTCTTTGGCGACCGGAAAGAAATATTAACTTGGAGAAAGAATTTGTTCCTGAGGATATTGAAGATGATGCATTTGAGGAAGGGCATCAACATGCCCAAGCATTAGAAGAAAGCGGACACGAAACTGTGATGCTCCAATGGCATAAAGACCCTGCAGAGACAATTCAAAGGATCAAAGACGAAAATGTCGACTTTGTTTTTAATGCGGCCAGTGACGAAGAGGTATCTTTGCTGGAAATCATGGGAATTCCGTTTGCAGGTTCGGGGATGGATTTGACCCCAACAGATAAGGCGGTTCGAAAGCAAGTGGTTTCTTACCACGGTTTACCAACAGCAAAGTTTGTGGTGGTACGAGACCCCCAGCACATCCCCCCCGTTGACCATATGAGCTATCCATTGTTCGTGAAGGCTCTAAGAGGTCGAGGAAGTGCCTGTATCAGTGAAGAGAATATCATCGAAAACAGAGAAGAACTCGAAAGAATGGTGGAAAAAGTCATTCGGGTAACAGGGCAGGCAGCCTTGGTTGAAGAGTTCATCGAAGGAAGAGAGTTTACAGTGGGAATCATAGGGCACGGTGAAGATTTGTCTGTGCTGCCCATACTTGAAGTTGAGTACAATGGCGTTAGAACAAATACCTATGAACATAAAATGGATGATGTCGAAATCATTCACTGTCCCGGCAGATTTTCTCCCAATGAGGAAAAAAATATCGTGGAGACGGCCAAGCGAATCTTTTCACTCCTTAATGCTAGAGATTACGGCCGAATGGACATGATCATGGGTAAGGACGGGAAACCGTACTTTCTGGAATTGAACACCTTTGCCGGATTAACTAAAGCGCCTGAAGAAGGCGGAAATTATGTCCATAATAGTTATATGGGCTACATGGCCGAAGCGGCTGGTATGACTCGCAAAGAGTTTATTGGCGGGATTTTGGATTCGGCCCTTATCCGGTGCGGTCTGAAAGAAAAACCTACCATCCGTACAAAAGAAAAAATGGTGGTATAAATATTAGGAGTAGAAAAAGAAAGAATCGTAAAAACAACACCCCATTTCGGTATGCGAGGCATCCGAAATGGGGTGTTTTCCTTTTTGATGTCACTATCTATTCAAACTACTCCCCAGCGACAGATAAAGATTTAACGGCTAGGGTGGGTGCCCCGACGGGCTGCAACCAAAACCTGAGATCGTCTGCAACCATGGTGACTTCTTTGATGAGGGTAAAGAAATTCCCCGATAATACTATTTGGTTTACGGGGCGGCCTAAAGTTCCGTTTTCGATGGCGAATCCGCGTACGCCTAGTGAAAAATCACCGGAAATGGCGTTGGTCCCCGCGTGAAGGCCGTCTAGTTCTGTGATATAGAGACCCTCGTCAACCTCTTTTAAAACTTCTTCTTTTGAATAAGGACCCTTTTCAAGGTAAGTATTGGTGTTTGAAACCCCGATATTGGCTTTATAGCTTTCACGAGAAGCATTGGCCGTTGTAGCTACCTTTTCTTTGTGTGCTGTTTTTAAATTGTGAAGAAGTGTCAGCAAACGACCTTTTTCAATCAAGTGTTTGGAAAAAGTAGGGACTCCCTCTCCGTCAAAAGGGGCGGAGGCGCTCCCGCCTGAAAGGAGAGGATTGTCAACAAGATTCACAGCGGGCGATGCCATATCTTCGCCCACTTTGTTTTTCAGCAACGACATGCCCTTTTGTGCCTGTTCAGCACTGAAAGCTGACATATGGGCGGCCAGAAGGCTGGCCGCGGCGGTATTTTCAAAGACAATCGGATAGTGTCCGGTACTTACCGGACGGGCTCCTTTTTTGGCCTTCACTTTATTCACCGCTTCTTGAGATAGAGGGGCTTTTGCTAATGATGCAAAGTCGTGGTTGATTTCATAGGCGAGGGCTGAATAAGTTCCATCGCGATCGGAGGCCAGAACATCTAGATAAGCATAAGCATGGTTTCTATCAAAAGAAACATTGAGTCCCTGTGAGTTGATCATTCTTCGATGGGTGGAAGCATCGGCGTAAGCTGAACTTGACACTTTATCTATTTGACCGGAGGAAAGTGCTGTCTCTTCATTCTTTAAGACAAGATCAAGTTTCTTTTGAGTGCCGGCTTTTGCTAAAGAGGGATGAACAAGGTCCAATTGCGGGTATTCCTCTTTTTTTCCGAAGATGAATACGGTATCTTCCACTTCTGTCAGAGAGGCCGCGATTTTTGCTTTTTGAACGAGAAGTTCGGCTGTTTCTTCGTCAAGAACTTCTGAATAAGCACTTCCTACTTGTCCTTCAAAAATTCCCCGAAAATTGATTCCCTGTGTATCGCTGCTGGAAAATTTTATGATTTCCCCTTCGAAGGCTTGGAGCTGCAGAGAGTCTGTATTCTCGAAGTACAGTTCATATTCTGAGAAACTTGCTTGCTTGGCTAATGTAAAAACTTGGTCAACAAAGTGATCATACTGCATTTGATTTCCTCCTTTACTTGCCGCCTACGGTCATGGAAGAGACTCTGATAAGAGGTTGGCCGACGAAAGCGGGAACATTTCCGCTCTCGGCGCCGCACATGCCGGTGCCATGATCGAGGTTGTCTCCGACCATGTCGATCTTTTTAAGTATGTCAGAGCCTTTCCCTATAAGACTTGCTCCTCTTACGGGATCAGAGATCTTCCCGTTTTTTACTAAATAGCCTTCTAGCACCGCGAAGTTGAATTCCCCGGTGGCCGGATCGACCGAACCTCCGCCCAATCTTTTTGCATACAGGCCGTTGTCCATGGAGCCAATAATTTCGTTATGGCTGTACTGGCCGTTGTCGATATAGGTGTTGGACATTCTGGAAGTGGGTGCATGCTGGTAAGACTCTCGTCTTCCGCTGCCGGTGGTTTTCATGTTCATACGCTTTGCATTTAATCGGTCAACCAAGTAACTTTTTAAAATGCCGTCTTCAATCAACACTGTCTTTTGGGCCGGGTTTCCTTCATCGTCCATGTTTTGAGAACCCCAGCCGAAGGGGATGGTGGCATCATCGATTGCGGTGACGCATGGGGAGGCAATTTGCTCTCCCATTTTACCGGTAAATTCTGAAGTGCCTTTGGCCACGGAGGTAGCTTCAAGTGAGTGGCCGCAGGCTTCATGAAATATAACCCCGCCAAATTGATTTTCAATAGCGACCGGCATGGTTCCGGCAGGGCAGGGAGGTGCATGCAGCATGGTGCTGGCCGTTTGTGCAATTTGTCGGCCGATGGAGGGGATGTCCACCACATCAGAAAACATTTCAAAGCCCATATGACGGCCAGGGCCTTCATATCCAACTTGATTTTCAGAGTCACTAGAGGCAATGGCTTGGCCGATTACCCGCGTTCTCACTCTTCTGTCGTGAGTGAGCAGTCCTTCTGAATTAGCAATCAGGATGGATTGGTCTGTATCCATCATTTGGGCCACTACTTGCGAAATTTCTGAGGAAAGTGATTTAGCTTCATGGTGAAGTAGTTTAAGCACATTGATTTTTTTTCTTGAGTGAATGCTGGAAGGGACAATTTGAATGGGATAGTGATTGGCGTTGATTCTTTCTTCTAAAAACAGTTCGCTTTGTGATGATTTGTCGATTTCTCCTAACACGACAGCTGCTTTTTCGGCCGCTGCTAAGAGACTTTCTAGACGAGTATCATTGGTATACGCATATACACTTTGAAAGTTTTTAAAAACCCGAATGCCAACACCGTAAATTCTTCCAGAACTAAGCTGGTCTACCTTGCCGTCAATCAGGGTGATGTGATTAGAGAGGGTGTCTTCTCCAAAAATCTCGGCGAAATCACCTCCTGAAGACAAAGCCTTTTCTAATACTTGGAGAACCACATTTTCTTTGAGCATGTTATGCACCTCTTATTAATTGGAAGTTATGAAAATAATATGCAGGAATTGGAAACGAACTTTTATTCTCTTCTCTTCCATTTGAAAATTTCCTTCTTCTAAAGTCATTTTATGCTGAGAGGAGAGGGTAGAGAAAAAATGCAAACCACGGAAAACTGTGTTACAATGGGGGAGCCAAAAAGAAATTTGGCTGTTTTAACGTTATCAATAGGAAGATTTTTTACTTTTCGAGGGTATTGCTTATATATTTATTTTCTTAAGAAGGATTTAGAACGCAAAGAGAGAAATTGATTTTGTTTGATTATTATCTGTGAATGAGGGATGAAGATGCTGGATTCTCAGATGTCTAGAAAGAAAAAAAAGGGTGGTCACAGGCGAACTATCATTGGTCTAGTCATTTTGGTGGTTTTTTTGATCATTGTATTTGGCCGGGGAGGATTCGGCGGCGAGGCTGTGCTGATTAATGAAGTCATGACAAGCAATAGGGCTACGGTATCGGATGAAGACGGTGATTTTCCTGATTGGATTGAATTATATAATTCCGGGTCATCAGCTGTGAACCTGGAAGGTTTTTGGTTGTCGGACGATCCTGCGGTGGCTGAAAAATGGGCATTTCCGGAAGTGATTATGGAACCCGGGGATTATCTGGTGGTGTTCGCGTCAGGTAAAGATCGGGCCCCGTCAGAAGGCGGGCTCCACACCAATTTTCGACTCAGCAGGCAAGGGACGGATGTGTTGTTAACGGCTCCGGACGAAAGGATGATCGACAATGTCCGGATCGGGCCCATGTATTCAAATATTTCCTATGGTAGGAGGCCTAATCGGTTAGGTGATTGGGTGTATTTCTTTGAGGCGACTCCCGGAGAAAGAAATAGCGATCAAGGGCAGCGGTCGATCAACATTGGCCAGGCAGAGGAATATCCTATCTATATCAATGAGTTTATAACAGAAAACTTAACTTCGATTTACGACACGGATGGCGACCTTTTCGAATGGGTTGAATTATTCCACTCCGGGGAGGAACCTATTAACTTAAAGGGTTATTGGCTTTCGGATGACCCAGAAAATCCTTTCAAATGGAGATTTCCTGATATCACCGTAAAACCGGAAGAATACTTAGTGGTGTTTGCCTCCGGAAAAGCTCGTTCTGTGCCTGATAAGAACAATTTGCATACAAGTTTTGGTTTAAACGATCGGGATGATATTTTGGTATTTACGACTCCCGATGCAAAAATTATTGAAGAAGTAACGATTCCGAGTATGATTGATGATGTATCCTATGGATTGGTTCCGGGAAGCAGAGAGGAATGGCTTTATTATCCCACCCCGACTCCGGGCAGGGAAAACACCACTCAGGGGTTTGAACCGGGTGAATTGTCGGGAAAAGAACTTGAGGCCAGCGCTTTACTTTCGATCAATGAAGTGATGGCCATGAATACCAATACTGTACAAGATGAGAACGGAGATTACGAGGATTGGATTGAGATATATAATGCCGGCGAAAACGCTGTTGACATGGCAGGATTTGGATTGTCGGATCGACCTGAAAGTCCTTTCCGCTGGGTTTTCCCCAAAGTGAGCATTGAGCCTGATGATTATTTGCTTGTCTTTGCCTCAGGAAAAGACCGGCGGGATCCTGCCAAAAATCTGCATACGAACTTTCGGGTTAGTTCAAAAGGAGAAACGATAGTACTTACTTCACCGGAGGCTGGCCGCATTGATGCTCTTCATTCCGGGGGGCAAGCGCCCGGCCTATCCGTGGGGCGATATCCGGATGGCGGGGCGGAGCGGTTTTTTTTTACCAACCCGACTCCGGGCAGGGCCAATCCCTCCCAGCGGTATAACGGTTACAGTCAGGCTCCTTTTGTATCTCATTTAGGAGGACGCTTTGATGCCCCCATCGAAGTGAGTTTAATAAATCCGGATCCTGCTGCGCAAGCTGTAATTCGATACACCACAAACGGGAAAATGCCTGATGAAAATTCTACCGTGTATACCGGGCCGATTCGAGTAAGCGAGACGGTGGTTTTACGGAGTCGAGTGTTTGAAAAGGGGAAACTTCCGAGTCCATCGGTGGATCAAACCTATCTCATCAACGAGCCAACCAAACTGGCGATTTTATCTGTAATAATGGATCCCAAGGATTTATTGGATCCGGCTGCAGGTATTTATGTGAAAGGATACGGGGCTTCCTCTGAATTTCCTTACCGAGGAGCGAATTTCTGGCGGGATTGGGAAAAGCCGATGCACTTTCAAATGTTCGATGAAAACGGCACCTTAGGATATAGCGCCAATGCAGGCATCAAAATCGGCGGACAGTATAGCAGGGCCATGGATCAAAAAATATTTAATATATTTGCTCGAAATCGATACGGTTCGAATATGATGGAATATCCTTTTTTCCCCGGTAAAGATTTGACGACTTTTAAGGCATTAACGGTTCGACAGTCAGGGCAGGATGCTGTTTTGAGTAGATTGCGCGATACCATGCAGACCAGCCTTCTTGAAGAGACCGATCTTGATTACCAGCACTACCGGCCCGTTGTGTTGTTTATTAACGGCCAATATTGGGGTCATTATAACCTTCGCGAAAGGATAAACAAGTATTATATTGCCTACAATCACGACGTGGATCCGGAAAAAGTCGATATGATTCAGGCAAACAGAACAGTGAGAGCCGGCAGCAGCCAGGATTACTTAGCAATGCGAGACTATATAGCGAATCATGATATGAGAAGCAGTGCACATTATGAATATGTAAAAACTAAAATGGATGTCCAAAATTATATGGATTACTGGATAGCGCAGATATATTTTGCTAACACAGACAGTGCCAACATTCGTTTTTGGAAGGAAAGAGACAACCCCAATTCAAGGTGGAGGTGGATTGTCTATGATACTGACTGGGGGTTTTTCAATGTAAACCACAATACATTAGACCATGTCACCCACCCCGACGGGACCGGGGTCGGCAGAAATCTTTCGACCGTTATCATGGTCAATTTATTAAAAAATAGCGAGTTTCGAAATGAATTCATTGATAGGATGGCTTTTCATCTTAATAATACTTTTACGACAGAAAGGGTTATTGAAAGAATTAATGAAATGGAAAAAGCTATTGAAGACGAAATGCCCCGACAGACAAAAAGATGGCCGGCCGGAGGAGACATGAACAGCTGGCGAAGACAGGTGCAAAGGCTCCGCAATTTTGCAGAGAACAGAAACAGAATCCTGATGGGACATATTCAAGGGAAATTTGGCTTGAGTGATCGAGAAATGGAGATGTTTGATGATTGGCCAGTACGATAAAGGCAGAGGAGTGAGTTGATTTTATGTTTCAGACTTTAGCAAGCATGTTATTTATTTCAGGTGATTTAGTAATGGAGCTTGTTTTATCCATGGTTTTGGCATTATTATTGGGACTTGTTATTGCGTGGCTTTACAAGACTACCCACCGTGGTCTTAATTACGAACAATCTTTTTTGGCCACGTTGGTTCTGCTGGCGCCGATTGTGGCTTTGGTGATGCAGTTTATTCGTGGTGACTTGGTGTTATCGTTAGGTTTGGTGGGTTCTTTATCCATCATCCGCTTCAGGACTCCCATAAAGGACACCAGGGATATGGCCTATTTGTTCTTAACCATTGCGGTGGGATTAGGGTGTGGAACAGGCAACTGGACGTTGGTGATTATTTCAACCCTCGTTCTGGCTTTAGCCATTGTCATTATGTATTTGCTGGAATACGGGCGGCCCGTTCATTCCGATTTTGTTTTAGTGGTTTCCGGGCATGGAGATTACCCGGCCAGGGAAGTGGAAAGTATTATTCGAAAGCATACTCTTACGGCCCGAATCCGTTCCCAGGAGACAGATGAGAATAATTGGGAAATGGTTTATGAGCTTCGAGTTTCCAAGCCCCAAGAAAAAGATTCCAACCGATTAATTCAGTCCATTCGAAATCTATCGGAAATCGATCGGGTGTCACTCTTGGCTCCGCAGTTAGCGCTGCCTATGTAATGGGAAGTGTAAAGATATATTACGAAAGGATGGATTTGCTATGTCGCCACTTCTCACCAAAAGAGAAGTATGGAGTACTTGGCGTTTTGAACTGAAGTATCAAATTCCCATTCAACGCTACCGTGAAATAAGAAATGCCATGGTGCCCCACATGGTGCCGGACAAATATACTCAAGACAAAGGAGAATACCTGGTTCGCAGCTTATATTATGATACTTTTAATTACCAAGCTTACCACGAGAAAATAAACGGGAATTTTGGAAGGATCAAAATCCGAGTACGCTCTTATACAGATCAAAAAGACCCCAATGCAAAGCTTAGATTAGAGCTGAAAACCAGAAGGGGTGCTGCGATGGAGAAGTTCAGCAGCTTTGTTCCTCAAAGTGTTTTTGATGAATTTTCCAAAACAGGTCATTGGCCGGAAGATGAGGATAATCCTGTATTGGTTGAGTTTGCCCGACTTTACCATCTTCGAACATTGCGGCCGAAAATTATTGTCCAGTATAGGAGAGAAGGATTGTTTTCTCGCAGAAGAGAAGATTTGAGAATCACGTTTGATAGGCAGGTGGAAAGCTGCAGTGCTTCCAATCTTTTTCCAAAAGAGACTTTCTTTCGCCCCCATCATTCCGATAAGGTTATCCTAGAAATCAAATGCAAAAATGATCAGCCCCGGTGGCTTTCAAGCCTTGTCAAAAAGCATGGGCTCAAATTTGTTGCCAATAGTAAGTATACCCAAGGCGTTGAAATATCGAGACCGGATGTGGTGGTTCCCATGTGGTCCCAGGGGCATGTGTCCCCATCCTCTGAACAGTGGGGAAAGAAAGTGTGAGTTTGGAAAAAAGGTATAGTAGTAAACGTAATAATTGCCTCCGGCATACTGCCGGAGGCAATCTTTTTTTCAATTCAAGGCATCAAATCAGGCATCTTATCAAAGATGCATCAGTATAATCCCGCTTTACTATATGGTTTAGCAAATAAATCACAATTGAGATATCTTTCTCCTGAGTCGGCAAATAGAGTGACGACGGATTGCCAAGGAGATAGTTCTTCGGCAATTTTGATCGCCGCGGCGGCGGCCATCCCGCTTGACGGCCCTACCAAGAGGCCTTCTTGTTTGGCAAGCTGTGCCATAACTTCAAGGGCTTTTTCGTCTGCGATGGGGACAAAATCACTAACAAGTGAAGAATCAAATACAGGCGGAAATGGACTGCCCTCATGGTATTGACCCACTCCGGCGATGATGGTTTCTTTCTGTTTGGGAACGGCTGCTTTGATTTTTGTATAAGGATCAGCTTCTAAAAGCGCTTTGCCGATGCCGCTAAGGGTGCCGCCGGACCCGGCTCCTGCCACAAATGTGTGAAGAGGGCCGTGGTGTTGGCTTAATATTTCCGGTCCCGTTGTTTCGTAATGGCTATTTGGATTTCTGGGGTTGTTCATAGCATCTAAGAAAACAAAGTTGGGATTTAAATCACTCAGCTTTTTTGCTTTTTCAATGGCCCCCCCCAGTTCTCTTGGCAGAAGGGGTGAGTACTATATCGCCCCCATAGGCTTTAATGATTTGCTGTCTTTCTCGGCTGACATTTTCCGGCATAACGATAAGCGAGGGGTATCCTTTTGCTGCGGCTACGGCTGCCGCGGCAATTCCGCCGTTACCGCTGCTTGCTTCGATGATGACGGAGTCAGATGCAAGTAGCCCTTTTTCCTGGGCATCACAAATCATAGCCAAAGCGGGCCTGATTTTAGTACTTCCAGTAAAATTTAGACACTCTAGTTTTGCATAGATAACAGCACCATTTGGTGGCGAGATTTTTTTTAGGGCAACCAGGGGGGTTTTTAAAGATAGAGGCGGGGTGTTTTTTGTATGATGCATGTTAAACTCCTTTCTTCTTGGCTGACTTTCCTATTTGAGCAATGAGTCAAAGAGAGTGAACGGTTTCAGTTTTTTTGTCGATTTGACTATCTGATCAGTCAGCAAAGGCTTATGGAAAAATTTCCTTTGGATAGATAAAAATGGATGAGGATCTGTCTTGATGCCTTGTTTTTTCATCCGGCAACTTTCACCTATTTCACCATCTCAATTTCAAAAAAAACAAGGATGCTCTTTTTTAAAAAACCGATCAACACTATCATAAGGGATTTTAAGGATCATTTCAATGAAGTTTCACATCACAACCCTCCATGAACTATCGATGATTTGACAGGGGGCAGCGTGCAGGCGTAAAATGAAAGGAGATATTCGGATCATGCAAATGGAAGGGGGATTTGGTTTGATCAGAATTGAAAATGTAACCAAGACCTACAAAAGCGGAAAAGGAATATTTGATGTTTCCTTTTCGATCCAGACGGGAGAGGTTTTTGGGTATCTAGGGCCAAATGGTGCGGGCAAGACAACCACGATCAGAGTCTTGATGGGTTTTCTCAAAGCTGACCAAGGAAATTGCTCCATTGACGGACTTGACTGCTGGACAGAGCAGGAAAAAATTCAAAGGGATGTAGGATATATTCCGGGCGAGATTGCCTTTTTTCAAGATATGACAGGGCGTGAATTTTTATCTTTGATGAATGCCCTAAGAGGAACAAAGGCGCAAAAAAGAGAAAAAGAGCTGCTGGATCGATTTGATTTAGATCCTTCTGGAAAAATCAAGCGAATGTCTAAAGGAATGAAACAAAAGCTCGGCGTGGTTACGGCTTTTATGCACGATCCCAAAGTGTATGTTCTTGACGAGCCAACCAGCGGGTTAGATCCTCTCATGCAAAACGAATTTATTCACCTAGTTCACGAAGAAAAAAAGAGAGGAAAGACTTTTCTGATGTCATCGCATAATTTTACCGAAGCGGACAGGACGAGCGATCGGGCCGGGATTATTCGTGAAGGAAAGATTATGGATGTGGAAGATGTACGATCTCTAAAAGCAAGGCAGAAGAAAGTGTATCTTGTTTCTGTCGCTGAAGATAAAGATGTAGAGAGGATGAAAGACAGCTCTCTTGAGATCGGCCGTATCAGTGATCATATGATAGAGATTCACGTGAAAGACAATTATGATGAATTCTTATCTGAATTGAGCCAATGTCGGGTGCTGGGAATAGATGTGATGGCACAAGGATTGGAAGAGGCCTTTTTGCGTTATTATGGGGAGGTGGAAGAGCATCATGAACACAGCACTATTCAAAGCTAGCCTCAAAGCGAACTGGGTGTTGTTTTTGGTGATCTTCTTGATTATGACCATGTATGTGGGTATTATGGTGGGTATGTATGATCCGGATCAGCCGGAGGTATGGGATGATTTTGTAAACATGCTGCCAGAGCAGATGGTGTCGGCTTTTGGGTTTCAGATTGTTGGCACGGGTCTACTCGGATTCTTGGGCAGTTATATCTATGGTTTTTTAATCATCCTTTTCCCAATGATCTATGTGATTATTCTTAATAATCGGTTGATTGCCCAGCATGTGGATTCAGGATCCATGGCTTACTTACTGACAACCCCAAATAAACGAAGAAAAATAGTGCTCACGCA
>SLNR01000162.1 GCA_007132905.1 Candidatus Sumerlaeota bacterium
ACAGGGTAATCGCTGCCGTTAAAGTTGTCTTCCCGTGGTCTACATGACCAATGGTCCCAATGTTCACATGGGGCTTTGTCCTTTCAAATTTCTTCTTTGCCATCTTTTTCTTCCTCCCTTAGAGTACTCCCTTAGGCATCATGCCACTTGAAATCATAAAGGCAATCAGGAGCTCAATATCCCTTATGAGCAATCAAATGCCCCTTCGCTTTGTCTGTTCATTTTTCTACAGAACTGGTTTTATTCCTTCTTTCTTTACATGAAATACTCTAGTCGGGCTAGTTGCCAAAGCCAGCAACCGTCTAAACATATTGCAAAAACAAAAATGGAGCCCACGACCGGGATTGAACCGGTGGCCTTATCCTTACCAAGGATACGCTCTGCCACTGAGCTACGTGGGCTCGTACAATAAAAAAATATGGTGGAGAGGGCTGGATTCGAACCAGCGAAGGCAATGCCAGCAGATTTACAGTCTGCCCCCTTTGGCCAACTCGGGTACCTCTCCAATCCTTTATTTTTACTTTCGAATCGAACCGCATATATATTATACAACAAAAACCAGAGCCAATGTCAAGAGGAGGAGAATATTTTGTAGTTTAACTAGCAAACATTTCACTCTGTATGTACTCAATAAAATATCACTATCAACAAGAATTTTCATTTTAAGCTTAAAAAAAATGAACAGGTTTGAAGTGTTCTCTCTTCTCATCGCAGAAAAACGACTTTAAAAGAAACAGCAAAAGACACAGTTTCAATAAACAGGCGTTCGCTTAGATGGTTAAAGAAAGAATAAAGGAAATTAAACTGTTTCTTTTCCCTGCCATCCAATAACCTCTCTGTGATGAAGAGCAAGGATAAATGTGCGAATGGTTTTAAACCTTTAACACCGTCTTTTTTTCAAAAATGAACGTATCCCGGGCAAACCAATGCATTTTATTTGACTTTGCGGCACTGTATTATAACTTGAATCAACGCAGTCTATGTAACATCTGTCCTCCCAATAACCGCAATAACCGGTACTTAAATTTAAAAACAGTGTTCATTTCCAGAAAGAGACATAAATCCAAAGCCAGTTATTCTCTTATGATCAATAATTATCTGAGACTGTGCTTCCTTCAATAAAAGCTGGCGTAATGATCCTTTGCGCGAAAAGACACCGTGGTTAGCTTGTTTTTGTCTGCAAAGAAGTAATAACTACGACGCACCCTCTGGCCCCTTCGGACACAGCACGCAAACCTAGTGTTTAAGTTCGGCACAACAAATAGAGCCATCCTCATAGAGTATTGATATAACAATCGATACAAGCCTGATGCAACAATGCTTTATTTTTGAATAAAATTATAAAGAGGCTGCATTCTACCGGGTACAGCCTCTTCGCCTCTCAGCTGACAAACATCCATTCAATTTTATTCGCAGCTTGCAAATACTTTATGGTAGATCACTTATAATGCAGCAAAATATCCTCCAGCTTTCTCTTCGGTACGATAAAATCCTCACCCCGATAAAAATACTTTGTATCTTCACCTTTAAGATCTTCCACATGAGCTGTCATGGCCGGATATCCAAAAGCAATGACCGTATGTATTTCTAGATTTTCAGGCAGGTCCATGATGTCTCTGGCTTTTTTCCGGTCTATATTGCCGATCCAGCAACTTCCTACTCCCTCACTCCAAGCATAGACCATCATGCTTTGCGCAGCCGCACCAGCATCATTGGCAGGAAGGTTCTTACTAATATCCTTATCATGCAGTATGGCGATAAAAGCAGTGGGATGCTCTCCTTCTTGAGGAGTTCCGCTTCCATCAGGCAGGTGCATACCCCATTTGGTGATGTAAAAGATGTCTTCTACTATCCGTGGATCTTCGATAACGGCAAACTTCAGTGACTGAAAGTTCCCTCCCGAAGGTGAAAGCCTGGCACATTCCACAGCGTTTAGCAAAATTTCTGAAGGAACCCGTTTGGACTGATCATATTTCCGGATCGTGCGACGATTCGTAATGGAATCAAACACATTCATTTCTTCTACCCCTCTCTTTAAATAGTATTAATGATGCATTGCTGTTTTACATTAAATGAGTATTCGAAGTTGATCTGAATAATTCCTCTACTGCTTAGAAAAGAAGCCCTCTTATCTGACTAGTCAGTCGCTGCTTGACTTTTTTTCGCGGCCGATTTTTTACCCGTCACGGCCATTTTCGAATCATCCTATGCGACAATAAAACAATCTTACCTGCTTAGTACATATGTATCCTTTGCCAAAAGGGGATTAACTGTAAATGTTGAACTATATCCTATATTTACATGAAAATCGGGAGGGATATAAATGATCAATCGACCAGAGATTATCTCGCTTCTTGGAGCCCCCTGTTATGCTGAACCTGCTGAAGGAGAGGAACTAGATAAACTAAAGCGAGAACTAGCTGAGGCAAAGGAGGCTTTGGCTGCGTCTCCTGATGATCCAGAATGCAAAGTGATGGTCGGACGCAGGTTGGCCTACCTTTGGCGTTACCACGAGTCCATAGCAAGCTATACCCAAGCCCTGCAAAGCCACCCCAAATATGCCCCCCTGTACCGGCACAGAGGACATCGGTATATTTCTATCCGACGCTTTGGTGCTGCTTTTCGCGATTTGTCTTACGCAAACAAACTTCAGCCCGGCGACTTTGATATACTCTACCACCTTGGCCTAGCCCTCTGGCTTCAAGGAGATTATGAAGGCGCGTATAAAGCTTATGAAGAATACCTGCCCCTCTGTGCTAATGATGATCAACGCATACCGGTAACCTATTGGCTTTATGCCATCCTCCGCAGGCTAGATCGAGAAGCCGATGCAGCGAAACTTATGGATTCTGTCGGCAATGACCCGGATATTAAGGATGATAGTATTTATTACTACCATGTGCTCAGGCTATTCCGAGGGGATCTGACCGAAAAAGACATCTACGAACTTATGGAAGAAAATGATTTGGCCGCCGGGACAATTGGCTATGGATTAGGTCTTTGGCAACTGTTTTCCGGCCGGAGAGACGAGGCAGTCCAATCTTTTAAATCAGTGCTGACCGGCAAATATTGGCCTGCTTTTGGTTTTATTGCCTCAGAAACGGAAATCGCAAGACTGGAAGGATTGCTGCCTTACTAATAGGTGATAAAAATGAGATCAAACAAAAAGGCAGTGGGCACCTGCAGATACTGCCTTTTTTTTGATTCATATCTCCCCTCGATAGACTTCGTCTCTTTTTTCAGTAACCAAAAGAATACTTTTCCCAAACAATCTGGCTGTTTGGATTAAGTCAACCTATTGGTTTGAAAAGATAAGGAACAAAAAGCCATTCTGGCTTTTTTGATAAAAGATACGATTTTGCATATCTCAGTCTGAAGCGGGCCTAGGCCTACTGATTCAGTTGGTTACTTCCCCCGCAAATGCGTAATACTAGAAACAAAACCTTGTATGCTTTGAGGTATGGGCACACTCCGCCCATGCAGAAAATACAC
>SLNR01000048.1 GCA_007132905.1 Candidatus Sumerlaeota bacterium
GACAAATACTCACCGGATGCTGTCATTGGTGAAATTAAAGCAAAGGGAATGAAGTTTAAAACAACCATATGCACAAAGACTTTATACAACTACATAGACCAGGGACTCTTTTTAAACGTCAAAACAAGGATTTGCCTGTTAAGAAATATAAGAAAAAGAGATCCTACAGCAAAGTTAGAACCCACAGGAAGCTCAAAGGAACCAGTATAGAGGATAGACACCCGAGGTAGGGTCCAGAGAGGAATACGGACACTGGGAAATGGACTGTGTGGCAGGAAAGCGTGAGGGGGGATCGGTTCTACTCGTATTAAGCGAGAGAAAACGCCGGGAAGAAATCATTTTCAAAATGCCCAAAAAGACGCAGGAATCCGTTAAAGAGAAGCTTGATTATCTAGAACTCCTGCATGGGGAAGATTTTAGAAGGAAGTTTAAATCAATCACAGTGGATAACGGAAGCGAGTTTCTGGACGTTGAGTCATTAGAGAATTCACTCCTCCATCCGGAAAGGAAACGGGTAACCGTATACTATGCTCATCCATACAGCTCGTGGGAGAGGGGAACCAATGAGAATATTAATAAACTGATACGTCGGTTTATCCCCAAAGGAACAAATATAGATGATTGTACGGACGAAGAGATACAAAGAATAGAGCACTGGATAAACAACTACCCTCGAAGGATATTCGGCTATCGATCAGCCAATGATATGGCGGCTTAACAGATACAAACTCAATGCAAAGCAAAAGGCTGTGGATATGCCGCAGTTGTGGATTCTGATGGATAACTCTAAGAAACAAGAGTTGCCCACAGACCCCACAACTGCTTGGGCAACGCAAAAAGCAGCGTTGTCCACATACCCACAGCCTCGAATACCAATATTTGTTCTTTTTAAAAGAAAGGGACAAACAAAAATTAGAGACACAAAACATTATGCATTTACCATAAATTTCAAGGCAATTAATATTGCAATTTACGCTTTCTGGCGAATGGCGGGAAAAGATTGACAAATGAGGTGTTCGGCTTTATAATGGTGGCAATGAAAAAGGGTTTGCGGGAATCGATGAGAAGGTAGGTGTCAAGAGCTGCTCTTGGCACTCTTATTTTCGTTGAGACATGAATGCAATGCCATCAGATTAAGGAAAAACCGCTGATCGGCGCGCGCGGTTTTTTGTTTAATATAATAAATTAATAGGTTTACAAAAGGAGAGCGGACAAGATGGCTGAGAAGGAAGTAATATTAACACCGAGCGGGTTGGAGAAGTTTGAAAGAGAATTAGAGCACTTGAAGACAGTGAAGAGACGGGAAGTGGCTGATAGGATTAAGCAGTCAAGGGAGTTTGGGGACATAAGCGAAAATTCCGAGTATGAAAATGCAAAGAATGAGCAGGCGTTCATCGAAGGGAGGATCTTAACTTTAGAGAAGATGCTCCGAAGTGCCCGATTAATCGATGATGGGAGTGTGAGTACCGAACAGGTTGACGTGGGGAGCAAAGTGACACTAAAGGAAGTTCAGTCAGGTGATGTGGTTCAATACCATATTGTTGGCTCGGCAGAAGCCAATCCAAACGAAAGAAGAATATCGAATGAATCTCCTGTTGGCAAGGCGTTGTTAGGAAAGCCTCCAGGTAGTTTAGTTGAGGTTAATGTCCCGGCGGGTGTTCTTCGATATGAGATTCTCGGCATTGCACGTTAAAGATGCAGACGAGAATCAAAATTGTGTAAGATGGGGGTTTATGTTATGACGGATGAAAAAAAGGATTTAGAAATTCATGAACTCATCTCTCTTAGGATGGAGAAGGCTGAGGAATTAAGAAAGATGGGAATCGACCCCTATGGGGATAAATTTCAAACAGACACAAAAGCAGCCGAAATCACGGATCATTTTGAAGAGATGGAGAATAAAACTGTACGTTTAGCAGGGCGTCTTATGAGCAGAAGAGAACATGGGAAAGCCGCTTTTGCTGATCTGCAGGATAGGTCGGGGAAAATCCAAATATATTTTCGTGAAAATGATCTTGGAGAAAAAAATTATGATGTTTTCGTTCGCCTCCTTGATACGGGCGATATCATAGGGATCGAAGGTAACGTGTTTAAAACCCGTCGTGGTGAAATAACAGTTGCCGTGAAAGATTTTGTTGTATTAACAAAAACATTAAGACCACTCCCGGAGAAGTGGCATGGTCTAAAAGATGTTGATCTCAGATATCGTCAGCGTTATCTTGATTTAATAGTGAACCCGGAAGTCCGAGATGTTTTTGTTAAAAGAACGGAAATGATTAGATCGATCCGCCAATACTTGGATAGAGAAGGATATTTGGAAGTGGAAACGCCCATGATGCAGCCTATTGCAGGAGGAGCAGCGGCGAGGCCATTTGTTACCCATCACAATGCTTTGGACATGAAAATGTATTTGCGCATTGCCCCTGAGCTTTATTTGAAAAGGTTGATTGTCGGGGGATTTGAAAAAGTGTACGAGATCAATCGAAATTTCCGAAATGAAGGGATATCAACAAAGCATAACCCGGAATTCACCATGCTTGAGCTGTACCAGGCATTTGCTGATTACCAAGATATGATGTGCTTAGCAGAGAATTTGATCTCACATACTGCAGAGGAAGTTCTTGGAACCACAAAGATCGAATACCAGGGAACAGAAATTGATTTGGAGCCTCCTTATGAGAGAATTTCTATGTTAGATGCGGTGAAGAAATACACAGGATTGGATTTCCTTTCCGTGGAAACTGACAAACAGGCTAGGCAGGCGGCTTTAGATTTAGGTGTTTATGCCGAAGAAGGCAGTACTCGTGCTCAAGTGCTGGACGAGATATGGGATGAGTTGGTAGAAAAACATCTTGTGCAGCCAACTTTTGTTTTGGATTATCCAACAGAAATTTCCCCTCTGGCAAAAAAGAATCAAGATGACCCAAGACTCACGTACCGGTTTGAGCTTTTTATATATGGAAGAGAAATGGTGAATGCGTTTTCCGAGCTGAACGATCCTCTTGATCAAAGAAATCGATTTGAGCAGCAGGTGAAGCAGAGAGAAAAAGGGGACGATGAAGCCCATCAAATGGACGAAGATTACATACGTGCCTTGGAGTACGGTCTGCCGCCGACAGGCGGCATGGGAATTGGAATCGATCGGCTGGTTATGATGTTGACCGATTCTGCCTCCATTAGGGATGTGATTTTGTTTCCGCAAATGCGTCCTAAAGAGTAAACGACGGGGTCGGTTTCCATGGAATTTCGGGCAGTAAAAATGGCTGAAAAGTTGTTTGACAAAGCTATTTGGATGTGTTACTATAATATAGCATCTCAAGAGAGAAAAGCGTTTTCAGTGTAGCAGATAGACTAGATTTCCGGTCCTTGACAACTAAACAGTACGAAGAGGGAAGAAGAAGAAAAGTAAGGAGCCGATCAGGCATCCGATAGAAATATGGGAGAGTTTGATCCTGGCTCAGGACGAACGCTGGCGGCGTGC
>SLNR01000112.1 GCA_007132905.1 Candidatus Sumerlaeota bacterium
CACATCATTTACTCCCTCTGGAAAAATGATAGACCCTTTTCTCAGGACTATCAGTGGTCGCCACCCACTGATAGTTGAATCTCCAGAATCTCTATGTGATTGTCAAAGAACAATTTTATACTTGACTATTCATAGCACGTCTTATTTTTTTTTTGGATGAGACACAAGTGTATTTAACACAAATCTCATCTTTTTAAGCTACATTGAAAACAACTTTCCTTATTTTAAATTTTTTTAAAAATACTTACAGCCCTCTTTCTTTTTCTCGGGCTATCAGAAATTGTGACCGGGGATATTTCTACATCATAGAGTCTTATCCCTTCTCTCCTAGAAAATGAGCTTCTTATAGATTTCCTTTTTAAGTATAATTTTGAGAATATATAATAGGTGCTCGTAAATTTCATTATGTTTCTTCTCCGTCAAAAATTACAAATTGCCCCTTATGTTTTCAAAGGTAATTATCTGTGCAGTTCTAAAACCAAAAAAGTGGAAAGACACTATCGATAAAAAAAGAAATTCAATTTTAAAAAAACGAAACGCATAACAAGCTAAATAAAAACACAGTAATTGCTGAAGCTAAAGCTAACAGACTACTTCCAACAGGCTTTTGTCAAGATATTAAATTTTACCTTTAACATAGCAAAACGCTGATTATCTCAAGGAACTGCCAAAATTTTGGTAAGAGGAAAAAGCAACAGCCCAGTCCGGGAAATAATCCCCGGGCCGAGCTGTTGCTTTGCTTTTCCTTTTCGCCGTTTATGGATTAGATTGAATTAGGAAATCTAGTTTTTGAATGCTAGTACTTATCCGGAAACATAATCGGTTTTTTTTCATGAAAGCTAAATCCCGGCTGCCGATTCTTACTGTGCCGCGGCCGCCTTTTTTGCCAGCCCCGGCGGGACAGGTCTGCTGTACTGTAACCCTTCTGTGTCCACGACTTCATAGGCTGCGTTATACAATAGCAGCTGGCCCTTTTCATTGAGATGGACTTCGTCTACAAACAGCAAAAAGGCTTTTTCTGTAACCTCCCCCGGATATTCATCAAAAGCGGCGTAAGCATTCACCAAATAGATGTGATCTGCTCCCTCAAACCCGGCAATCGTTTGATTGACCCCAAAAAGCAAAGGCATCAACCTGCCATATTCTTCGGGTTCCAGAATTAAGGCCAATGGATAGGGTTCATAGATGTCAAAAAGAAGAACAGGCGCACCTGCATTTAGCATCTCAATTTCTGCTAATACCGAATACAGGTTAGTACCGAAGCCGGTTATAAATTCATCGACGGCCTCCGGAGTGGGAACAATATATCCCTCCAACACACCATACAAAAAACCCAACATATCCGCCCCGCCGGTATTTAAAATAATCATATCCGCCCGGGCGATGGCATTACGGTAGCGACTGTTGTTTTTCACCTCATCCAGGATTTCACCTGAAGTCATCCCTGAAACCGCCAGGTTAGTTACCCGGTAATCAATCTCATCTCCCAACAGCTGAGGATAGGCTTTTCTGGATACCATGTTTAAATTCTTCTCCAAACCACGCCCTGCCGTGATGGAATCACCCAGGGCCACCAGGGACTGTCTGGGCCCCGGCATATCAGAGAGCTCCGGGGGCTGGGCAAAGGCTGTGCCGGCCAAGCTCAACACCATTATGAAAGCCAAAAGTATCGCACCTTTTTTGTTCATAATCATCCTCCCCCTTTTGTTTTGATATATCAAAAGAACTCAGGCACTTTGGAAGCGCTGCTTTTTCAACGCCTGCTCGGCAAGTACCATCCTTTCGTCAGAAATCACAACGGGAAAGATTTAGCAGCAACTTCTCTTTGTATGAATAAGAGGTCAATCAATTATATTTAAATCACTATTTAAAAAAAACCCGGGAGCAAGAAAGGCGCATCCCGGGGGGCCAACATAACTCCATCAACTTACTTTTGTGAATTGAAACCCTTTTAGCATTCGCCTTTTAATGAGGTCCCGGACCGAGTCTGTAAAGGAATATGTGGAATGCTTTCCCTTCAGGATCTAGATTGGGGCAAGCTACATGCAGTCCAAAAGATGCCTCAGATGGAGCAACCTCTATACTGGGTTCTGGTTTGGGCGGATGGTCCGGGCGAGCAGCAAACGCACTGCTGGCAAGCGCCATCATCAAGATCACCACAACCAGAATAACTAAAAACTTCTTCATCTTGTCCACCTCCTTTCCACTGTTCACGATTACACCCTTTAGCCTTTTCAGCTATAGGGATGAAACCATAGATATAAACACTTCTAACCATTGAACTTATCCATGTAAATCGGTAAAGGGAGAAGGACGCTCAGGGCAGGGATAGGGGTCCATATTTACCCTTCCCTTTTGTATTCTTGATGTTGCCTCCCGGGGTGGAGAACACCCCGGGAGGTTCGTCTTAGGACCGATCCTTCAACTATCTCAAGGCTGCGCATATCATTAGCAAAGGCCTTGAGTTAACCTAGACTTCCCTTAGTCGAAGAAACCGGAGACGTTTCCGTGGACAGCAATGTACAGATCTTTGTCGTTCCAACTTTCTTCCCAGTCAATACTGAAGCTATGTCCTCCGCTATGGTCATACTGGCCAGATGCAAAGGGAACGGGTCTGGGGAAGTGATTGAAGTTATGCTTGACATGCACTTTGCTATCAATTAGCGTGAAACCATCATCCATGCGAATCTCAATTCGCAGTTGGTTAGCATCAGCATCCTTCCAGATATCCACTTCGCCTACCCTGAATTCGTCAGAGTAGAAGTAGAATGTCTGAATATCGTCCGAAGGCCTGGTAATTAAATAGCTAAACCAAGGGTGTCTATCGAATTTATACGTGAAGTCAGTTGGTTCATCATTCATCCTCGCCCAAGCACTATCACTTTCAGGTTCCATAATAGTGAGTTCAGCGGAGTCCTCGTCAGTGATGTCGTTGGGTAGCCCGACCGGGTTGGCATAAACATCGGCGGTATTAACTATTTTTTCGACACCATCTAGTTCAATTACATCAGCTGCATCGATTGTGTATAAGATTTCAGCTGTTTCCGATTCATTTGGCATCAGAGATTCATCGAAGCCAAACAAAGCTGTAATATCACCAAACATTGTGTCGTTAACCATGATGTTTTCCAGTCCCCAGTCACCAGTATTGGTTACTGTGATGGTGTAGGTTACAACATCGCCAATCATACCATAAGTTGGGTTAACTGTTTTGGTTATTTGAATCTCGGGAGTGACAAGATCCATTTCATGAGTCACTTCAGCCACAATAACATTGTCCAGACCCAGGTATCCCAGGGTGCCCACGGCGGTGGCCGTGTTCACCAGCGGGTCGGGGGCGCCTTCCGGTACGATGTACTCGTACTCAAAGGTTTCCGATGCGCCGGCGGCCAGCATGTCGTCAAACAGTTCGCCTGCCAGGGAGTCGGTGACCACCACTTCCAGGTCCACATCGCCCGTGTTGCTAACCACGACC
>SLNR01000078.1 GCA_007132905.1 Candidatus Sumerlaeota bacterium
TATTATCATCTTGTTTATAAAAAAAAATTAAAAAAGGAACTAAAGATGGCACAATTAAAAGAAGGGGCTTCGATTCTTCATATTGGCTGCGGGCCATGCCCTTATACTGCTTTGAGCTTGGCAGAACATGGTTTTAAAGTAACGGCGGTCGACTGCGTGGAAGAAGCGGTAGACAAGGCTGAAAAATTAGTGGAGAGAAAAGGCTTGGAAAACGTGGTAAAAATTGTCCACGAGGACGGCGGCGAATTATCTTGCAGCGGTTATGACGCCGTTTGGGTCTCCTTGAATGTATATCCCAAAAGAGAGGTATTAGAACGAGCCTTTCGTACGATGCAAAAAGGCGCCGTCCTTATTTACAGAAATGTCCCCCAATGGCTGAGCGGCCGTTATGAATTGATTCCAAAAGAAACATGGGAAAACAGCGATACCCGGGCGGCTCTTTCCAATTTGGGAGCGCAAAGCGTCATGGTGAGGAAACGCTTTAGAATATAACAAAGACTTAAGATGTTAAGTAATGATGTAAGCTTACTACGAAGTGAAAGCGAGGCGAATATTTCTATGATAGCCATTCCGTCTTTGGTAGGTTCTTTAGAAAAAAAGGCTTCTAAAAGCAAATTGTTTATTCATGTCTATGGGCACTGTTACAAAGAGGTTGTAAAGAAGGAAGCAATTTTAGCGAAAATCACGAGTGAGGATCGGGTACTGAATATAGGGTGCGGAGGCATTCCTTATACAGCCTTTCAAATTGTAAAACAAACGGGAGCCAAAGTATGGGCTGTCGATAATGATCCTAAAGCTGCAGAGGCAGCGGATTTTTGTGTTTCAAACATGAATATGCAAGACCAGATAATCATCGACTGCTTAGACGGCGCAGGAAAAATTCCGTACCCGTTCGATGTAGCCATAGTGGCACTGCAGGCAGAACCCAAAAAAGACATTCTCTACAGCCTCATGAATCAAGGGAAAGCCAAAGGCCGGTTGGTCTTTCGAAAGCCAAGAGAAAAGGTCCTTCACTTATACGACGATCTGCCCGAAGAGCTTTCTCCTGAAGGATACACAATACAAGACAAAACTACTTTCGGCAGTTCCGTACTTTACCGAGTACATAAAGACATCGAAAAAGGTAAAAGCGAAAGTAGGATGAACAGAAATAGGCGATAATAGGGAGGTGTTCATTGATGGCGGTAAACAAAGAAACTTTGTTTTATGAGGAAACACAGTGTCCCGGTCAGCTGCATGCTTCTCAAAAAAGGTCTAAAAAGCAATCATCCATCGACTGTTTATTAGAAAACGAAAAAGGCGTTATTTGTCATTTGCCAACAGACCCTTTATTGTGCTGTCTTGGATTTAGGCCCGGCAAATGCCTCCAAATGATAGCTAAGCAAAAATTCGGCGGTCCCCTGGTGGTTAAAATTAATGGAAGATGCGTCGCTTTAAGCCGGTCTCTTGCGAAACAAGTAAAAATCGAAGGACAAGAAGCCGGTTCGCCGGCGGTGGGAGTGAATGTCTGATACCGTTTTGCTGATGGGGCTTCCCAATGTGGGAAAGAGCGTTATTTTTAATCGTTTGACCGGTTTGAATGTCAGATCCGCCAATTACAGTGGGACTACCGTTGAATACAGCGCCGGTGTGGTTAAACTGCCAAGCAAAGACATCACACTAGTTGATGTTCCCGGTACCTATTCTCTTCATGCGACCAATGAAGCAGAAAAAGTAGCGGTTAGCATGTTAGAAGGAGATGATGAAAAAAAAAGCAAGGGGGAGACCCATTGTGGACCCGGTACAGGGACTGATGTGGCGACCCAAAAGCCTTCTGCCGTGATATGTGTCTTGGATGCTGGTAATCTGGAAAGCAGCCTTTATTTACTTATGCAAGTGATTGAAAGAAAACTGCCGACGCTGGTTGTACTCAATCGAATCGATTTGTCGAAAGAAAAAGGATATCAAATTGATACCGATGCGCTAACGGAGGAATTCGGGGCGCCTGTTGTTTTGGCTTCCGCCGTTCACGGCGTGGGCATGGACGAATTAAAAGGCCAGCTTGAAGCGTTATCATCGGGTTGGCTTGAGGCGGTGCCAAAAGATAAGGGACCTGCCACATGGGACAAAGTAGAAAAGATAAACGAAAATATATGGAAGTGGGATGAAGGGCAAGAAAAGACGACCAGAGAGCTGCTCGGCGAACTTTCTACGCAGCCCTGGCCGGGGCTCCTGTTTGCTTTTTTGGTGGTTGCTTTCACATTGCTTTTTATTGTGGGAGTTGGTTTAGGTTTAAGGCAGCAGCTTTTGCTGCCCGTCTTTAGAGGTTTGCTCCTTCCCCAATTAGAAGTAGCTGTTTTTGGATTGACTTCGGAAGGACTAATAAGAAATATATTGATTGGGGACTATGGTCTTCTTAATAAAGGGCTTGAGTGGCCTTTTGCGCTGGTAATGCCCTATGTTATTTCATTTTATTTGGCGTTGAGCATGCTAGAAGACAGCGGGTATCTTCCACGACTGGGTGTACTGCTGGATGGACTGCTCAATAAAATTGGGCTGCAGGGTTCTGGTCTCATCCCGATATTATTGGGGTACGGATGTGCTATTCCTGCTATACTGGGGACGAGAGCCTTGAGTTCCTATAAAGAGAGAGTGATTGTGACTTGCATGGTTTGTCTGGCTGTCCCGTGCATTGCCCAGACAGGATCTTTTGTAGCGCTGCTTTCTGCCCGCTCGATTCCTGTCATGGGGGCGGTTTTTATGTTAGGGTTTTTGATGATGGTCGTGGTGGCACTTACCATAAGCAAATTACTGCCGGGTTATCTTCCGGATACGCTTTTGGAAATACCTGACCTTTTGGTGCCCAGAGCGGATGTACTTATGAAAAAGCTATGGCTGAGGATAAAACACTTCTTAATGGACGGGGCATTGCCCATGGCTGTGGCGGTGGGCGTGGCTGCGCTTTTATATGAGACCGGAGCCATGTTGGTTTTTGGAAATTTCGTTGAACCTTTGGTGGTCGGATGGCTGGGTCTGCCTTCGGAGGCGGCTGTGCCTTTGGTGTTGGGTGTGTTTCGCAGGGAATTGACAGTTCTTCCTTTGCTGGAAATGGAACTGACCTCTCTTCAGCTTTTCGTCGGAGCAACAGTGGGTTTGTTCTATGTGCCTTGTATTGCAGTGGTAGCCATTGTGCTTAAGGAATTTGGTCTGCGCATGGCTCTTTCTGTTTTGTTGCTGACAACATTTATTGCGTTTGTTTTGGGAGGTACCTTCAACCAGATGGGCAGTTTGTGGATGTGATTTTCCAAAGTAGGTCAATAGAAAAAATATCAGGTAATATAGGCTGCCCGGCTAAAAAGCCAGGGCAGCTTTTTATATCAATACAAAAGGAGGGAAGTTTATAAGATTAGCGAATGATGTTGTTACAGTGTTTAGAAAGGGGGGTAAAAAAAACAATGTCGCTACTTAGATAACGCCCAAAGGGCGGGCAA
>SLNR01000047.1 GCA_007132905.1 Candidatus Sumerlaeota bacterium
AATGAAAGTCCCCTCTTCAATATTCCACGAAACCTCTTTTATGGTAAAAGGGGTGTTCCCCATCCTATCGAGTTGTTTGCCTATTATTGCTCGGTCTGTATCGTGTTTTTTTTTTTTTTTTTCTTTCTTCTCTGAGGCAGCCATGACTTTATTTCCGTCCGGATCTTGAAGTACTAATTGGAAAGGTTCTTTCTGTGACATGTAAACTTCCGCAGAAAGAAGCGTTTTTTTCTCATCCTCCGCCGAAGAAAAGGAAGCTTTTGCTTCCTCCATCAAAGCCTTATCGAAAGTTCGAAAAACCCGGTCTCCTTTTTTTGCCTGTCCTTCGGCAAAAACAGCCACCTCTTCACCCGGATGAGCGTCATCTCTTCTTTGCGATAACACTTCTATCCTTTCAACCAAAACTTTGATTCGTCCGCCCCGGGTCACCCAAATTTCAATTTCATCACCAAGGCTTATTTTTTCATCAAGCTTGATGATTATCTTCCTTTTCTCTTCTTCAACTTCAGCTACACGCCCGATATAAGCACCCCGGTGATTAGGACGTTGAAGGCTCATCAGTTGCTCGCTCTCGCTTGCAAACAAACACCCCTCTGTAAACCCTCGGTTGAATATTTGATTTAGTTTTCTTTTTTCTTCCGCTAGAACTCGAAAAGTGGATGGATCCTTGAAATAGCGATCAATGAGATTTCGATATATGCGAATAACTACCGCTACATATTCTGCCTGCTTCATCCGGCCTTCAATTTTGATTCCCCGCACTCCCATGTCAATAAGCTCCGGAATCCGTTCCGACAGATTCAAATCCTTTGTGCTGAGAGGAAACAAGCCTTCTTTGAATAACGTCTTGTTTGATGAAACATCATAACAAGTATATTCCATTCGGCAGGGTTGTGTGCACTTGCCCCTGTTCCCGCTTCTTGCGCTGATTAAACTACTCATTAGACACTGGCCTGAATATGAAACGCACAAAGCCCCGTGAGCAAAAACTTCAATTTCCAAGTCAGTTTTGTTAATCAACTCCGCTGTTTCCTGTTTTGACATCTGCCTTTCGGCGATGATACGTGAAAACCCCCAATCTTCCAAAAAGGCAGCTGTTTCAGCATTATGCACCATCATTTGGGTACTTGCGTGAACAGAAAGTGAGGGTCTATGACTTCTAATGAGTCGGGCTAAACCAATATCCTGCAAGATTATTGCGTCCACATCAATCTCGTCTAAATAAATCACATACTCTAATGCTTCTTTCAGCTCATCGTCTGAAATTAATGTATTCACTGTTACATAGATTTTTACTCCTTTTTTATGTGCATAAGACACCGCCGCCTTTAACTCTTCATCAGAGAAGTTTCCGGCATAGCTGCGGGCACTAAACATTTTCCCGCCAAGGTAAACCGCATCGGCCCCATTTTTCACTGCCGCTATGAAAGCATCCCATGTTCCCGCCGGCGCCAATAGTTCAAAAGACTGATTCATTGCGCTTTCACTCCATTTCTTCTTTATCAAAAGCTGTTCTACTAAAGCCTTCACTTCTGTGATTCTCTCCATTTTATGTCTGTGCCGAACAGTCCTTTCTCCTACCGGTAGCAAAGGATTCGGATTTGTTGTATGTGTTCTGACGCTTGTATCTTCAATATTACCGTGATCACTAACAATATGACCACTAACAATAATAAGGACATCCTTTTTAGGGCAGAATCTCGCTGCCAAACGACCAAAAAATTGATCCAGCCATTCCAATATTGCTACCGCTTGATCTACATCTTTCCTGTGGCCAATTAAATCAGTTTGAAAATATTCAAACAAAGCAAAATCATACTTCTTGGTAAGGGCAGCAAAAATATCAGCTGCTTCCCCCAGGGAGAAAATTGGAATTTGAAGCCCTCGTTCAATGAGACTTTCATTAGGGCTTCCTGAATAGCCACAAAACCCTTTAAATAAGGCTTTAAGCCCATTTTCTTGATGTAACAAGTGCAAGGTAAACTATCGCAGGTCTTCAAAAACCCTGCACATGATATGACACAAATGTATCAAAAAAAAGACAATCAGCAAACCATTGACGACTTCCTTTTGCCATTTGGCGGTGATCTGGCAGCCGACAACCACTGGGTGATGAAAAGCAAAATAATCCCTTAGGACGAGATCGAAGGCGACTATTCGGATCCTTTCCCCAGCAGCACAGGTACGGTGGCCAAACCGGCAAGAGTAGCCTTTGGCGCACTGGTGATTAAAGAAACACTAGGCCTGACGGATGAGGAAACGGCCGAGCAGATTCGGGAGAACCCGTACCTGCAATACTTCCTCGTCTACAATGAATACACAAATGAAAAGCCCTTTGATCCGTCACTAATGTTTCACTTCCGCAAGCGCTTTAGCGCCTAAAAGTGCAAGGCAAGCAACGAAAACATTTGCGAGCAGGATAAATAGGACGATGATGGGCCGCCTTCCGCAGGCGGAAGATCGGATGAGGATGTTTCGAGGAAAGAAACCTCAAAAGAATCCCCAAAAAACAAAGGCAAACTCATTATGGATGCCACCTGTGTCCCTGCCGATATCCGTTATCCCACTGATCTTAGCCTTTTAAACGAAGCGAGGGAAAAGACCGAAGCGATCATTTTTGCAGCTGGCAAGTCGTTTTTTGCCCGCCCCAGCTTAATCTTTTAAAAAAGTGGACTGTTCGGGAAACCCTCATTAGTATGTCCTGATAAACAGCCTTTTTGTTTGACAAATCATCAAGAGAAAGGAATTTCAAGCCTGCTGCCATAACAGCCAAAGCAATAGCGGCATGCCTTCGCTTTGTTCTTTGATCATGACAAAATATTCAGAGCTGTAAGCATTGGCTAGGAGTACCCTTTTGTCTATTCTAATGGCTGATAGGAAAATGTTATCCTGATCAATCATTTTCTGCAGGTCCCGTGCCAAAAAACCATTAATATGGCGCCCTTTAATTGCAGGTGCATTCTTTCCGGTCAGCAAAGCAGTTTGTCCGGTGGCGCTTCGAGGCGGCCCGCCGACTCCTAGGCACGCATCCAAAGAGATCACAGCCGATGTTTTGCTGCCTATTTCCGTAAACGAAAGAACCAGTTTTTTCCCCTCTAAAAGGCTCTGCAAAAAAGGATTATGGGCAGAGTCACCCTGCCAATTCCTACCCCATCCACAAATACAAAAGCAACTGACAAGGCATCCGTTCCCAAAATATTTGTTTTATTAAAATAAGGACAAGCAGCTTCTGCCGCTAATCCTATTCAAAAACCCCAAAGCCCTTTTCAACCAACCTCGCTACCCTATTTTTGCGAATGAAGAATCATTCAGTTGTTATGCACCGTATTTACGCTATATTATTACTGATAAAATCCTTCATCTCTTCAAAAATTTGAGGTGCATACTCTAAAAACCGCGGTGCAAGCGAAGAATTTTCCACGAGGCCTCCTACAGCTGTCATCGAAAAAAAACTTGATATATGTACAATAATTAAGGCAATTAAGAGCCCTTTTAGCAACCCCATGGCGCTTCCGGCTAATCGATCCAGAAAAGACAATTTTACTAATTGGACCAATCTTGCTGCCAACCGGCCTACATAGGATCCCAGCACGGCACATACAATAAAGATCACCAACAGGCTCAAAAACATCAGTAAAGCATCAGGAAGCCCCGGAAGAACTCGATCAGCACCGCCCAACAAGCCCGTAAAGAAATCTCGGAGATTAAACATTTCATCAAACCACTGAGAGATAGACGCATGGTATTGAAAAGCAATGAACAAACCAAGTAAAATGCCAAACAAGGCCCCCACCTGCCGAAGAAGCCCCAATCTAAAGCCACCATAAACATTCAATCCAATGATAATGATTAAAATATAATCAAATATATTCATGAAGTCCTCCATATCTCTTATTCATCGTTTCTTTTTCCCTTATTCTCTTTACGCTCTAGAATCGTCATTATCCGATTGTACTCTCTTTGCAATTTAAACAACTCTTCGGCAATATTAAGAGAAGCTAATACAGCAACCTTATTCATGGATAGACGAGGTTCGCTCCCACCGATTTGTTTCATTTTCCTGTCTACATAACGGGCTAAATTCTCGATATGTTCTACCGTCATATCGCCTTTGATGTTATATTCTTCTCCATAAATGACCACTGATGTTCTCGTTTTTTTGTCTTCCATGAACATCCCTCCGCTTCTGAGTACATAGGTCAAATCGCTAAACCTAGTGTATCATAAATGTGACCATCTGAAAACAAAAAGCCAAGGTTTCCCTTGGCTTTAGTCAGATCCGTCAAGAACGGAGCTTTGCATTGAAATTTTGATCCAACACAGCCATAATGCCACTGCATATATGGTCTACTTCTTCATCGGTCAATGTTTTCTCCTCACCCCTAAAAGTAAGTGAATATCCTAGGCTTTTGTAGCCTGTTTCAATTTGATCGCCTTCATAAACATCGAAAAGGACAGCTTTTTCAAGCATTTCGCCACCGATCGATGTAATAACATCCATAACCTGTCCCTGTTCTATGTCCTTCTCTACAATAATCGCCAAATCTCTTGTGACAGAAGGAAAGCGAGGCAAAGGCCGGTAATTCGGAACGATATTTGCATTTTCGACCATAGACTCAAAATCCATCTCGCATAAGCAACAGCGCTCATTTAGATCGTAATTGTCTGCGACATCAGGATGGATTTCACCCAAAACACCTATACGCTGATGACCTAGATAAATTTCAGCTGTACGTCCTGGGTGAAAAGTCGGATAATTCGCTTTACGATAATGCAATTTGCCGAGACCTAATTTCTCAGCAAGAGAATCGATCACGCCTTTGAGTGAGAAAAAGTCTAACGGCTCCTGATGAGCAAGCCAATTTGCAGAAGTTGATTTTCCGATCACCGCGCACGTCAATGTCCGTCTTTCAACCGGCAGTTCATGCAAGGGCAGCTTATCAGTAAGATAAACATTGGCTAATTCAAAAACTTTCATATCTGACATCTGCCTTACATAATTGTATCGAAGCACTTCCAATATATTTGGAATCAGCGTGGTACGCATAATTCCCTGCTCTTCTGACAAGGGATTTGTAAGTTTAATAGCTTTTCGTAACTTGTCCTCTGAATCCAAATGAATGTGATCAAAGCTGCTTTCATTCATAAAAGAAAAGGTCATGGCTTCTCGCATCCCTGCCGACGCCAAAATCTCTTTTGCCTTTTCCTCAATCAATATCGGGCGCGGCTTGGTCCCTTGTGAAGAATTCCCGTAAGGTAGAGTTCCCGTTACATTGTTTAACCCATAAAGCCTTGCTATTTCTTCAATCATATCACTTTCTGTTTCAATGATCTTTTTTCTCGTTGGGACAGTTACCGTAACAGCATCCATTTCCTTTTTGACTATAGGAAAATGCAGTCCTTTAATGATTTGCTCAACCTGCTCGAGACTCAGGTCCGTCCCTAAAAGATGGTTGATACGGGAAATTCTGACTTTTATCTCCGCTGGTTCTGTTTTAATGAGATACGAATCCAACATCCCTTTGGACGCCTTCCCGGCCCCAATCTGCTCAATGAGTCTGCAAGCCCTGTTCATGGCAACCGGGGTTGTGTTCGGATCCACATTCTTTTCGAATCTTGAAGCCGCTTCAGAACGTAAATTGAGTTTTCTGTAAGTCTTGCGAATATTAATCCCCTCAAAAGAAGCGGCTTCTAAAAGAACTTTTTGTGTACCTTGTGTGATCTCGGTATCATAGCCCCCCATTACTCCAGCCAAACCTACTGGTTTTTCTTCATCAGCGATGATTAGGTGGTCTGAAGATAATTGGTGTTCTGATTCATCGATTGTCTTGATCTTTTCTCCTTCTTTGGCTTTTCGGATAATCAACTGATGCCCCGAAAGCTTATCATAGTCATAGGCATGCATCGGTTGCCCAAACTCCATCATTACAAAGTTGGTCATGTCAACAATGTTATTGATCGGTCTGATGCCACAAGCTCGGAGCTTTTCTTGAAGCCAATAAGGGGAGGGTTCAATTTTCACATCCTCAATGACCCGCACAGTACAGCGAGGACATAATTCCGGTTCGAGTATTTTTAGGCCGGCGATTTCTTCGACTTCATGCCTGCCCCTCTCTTCAACGGCAGATTCAGGTATACTTAATGTCTTATTATATAAAGCAGCTATCTCATAAGCTACACCTACCATGCTTAAGCAATCGGATCTGTTGGGTGTCAATTCTAATTCAAAAACAGCATCTTCCAAATCAATGATTTCTTGAATATCCCGGCCCAAAGGAGTATCTTCAGGTAGAATAAGAATTCCCTCTTTTTCCTCGTGAGGCAGATCAATCTCGCCTATACCGACTTCATCGGGAGAACAAACCATTCCCTCCGATTCAATCCCCCGAAAAGTTGTTTTTTCAATCTTCTTGCCATCTGCCGTCATTCCTCCTGCAATGGCTAAGGGTACGATGTCGCCTAATTTAATATTCTTTGCACTTGTCAATACGATGTAGCTAGCTTCATCGGTTTCTAGTTGACACTTTTGCAGATGATCTGCATCAGGGTGAGGATCCATTTTGACAATCCTAGCCGTAAGGACATCTTTTAGAGTAATTCGCTCAGGCGTTATGATTGTGTTTTCTATACCGGAGAGCATTAATTTCTCTGAGATAACTTTTGGCTCCTCATCTATATCTACGAGTTCTTTCAGCCAGCTGTATGCTACTAGCACAAAAACCCCTCCTTAAAATTGTTCTAGAAATCTTTTGTCATTCGTAAAGAAATGACGGATATTATCGACTCCGTATTTTAACATGGCTATACGCTCGACACCCATCCCAAAAGCAAAACCGCTGACTTCTTCCGGATCATAACCACCACGTTCTAACACCTTGGGATGTATAATGCCCGAGCCGAGAATTTCTAACCAGCCCGTCTGCGAACACAAGCGGCAACCATCTCCACCGCAGACAACACATAATATATCTACTTCCGCAGAAGGTTGCGTAAAAGGAAAGAAACTGGGGCGCAGGCGAATTTCCAGCTCTCCGCCAAACATTTGCTCTGCAAAAGACAAGAGGGTCCCTTTTAAATCACCTAATGTGATCCTCTCGTCGATCGCGATGCCATCAATTTGATGAAACATAGGAGAATGCCGCAAGTCATCATCTCGTCGATAACAGCGGCCGGGAACAACAACTTTTATCGGGTATTCTGGATAATACTTCTCCATTACGCGTACATCCATAGCCGTTGTATGAGTCCTTAGCACAATTTCAGGGTTTATAAAGTATGAATCCTGCATATCTCTGGCCGGATGGTCTTTAGGCATGTTGAGTGCTTCAAAGCAGTAATAATCCGATTCTATGTCAGGAAACTGATCTACCGAAAAACCAAGGCCTAAAAAAATCTCTTTCATTTCATCCATAGTTGTCGTCAACAAATGTTTTGAACCGATGGAAACCGGCCTTCCCGTAAGTGTCACATCAATCGATTCTAAATCATACTGCTTTCCTTCTTGCTCTCCGTCAATTACTTCTTTTCTCTCTTCCATTTTGTTTTGGAGTCGCTCTTTTAGTTCGTTTGCGGCGCGTCCTACAGCCGGGCGCTCTGCTGGATCCACTTTGCCCATATCTCTTAGGATTTTCGTCAAAACACCTTTTTTCCCGAGATATTGGATTCGAACTTCATCTAAATTTTCTTCGTTCTCGGCCCGGTCAATAGCTTTAAGAGCTTCTCCTTCAATTTTTTTTAATTCTTCTTTCATCACACACCCTCCCTTTCCTTTCTATATCCATCATTTTTTAATTCTCGAGATGAGTACTGCTTCCCCGCATAAGTTAACAAGCCTAAATATAAAAAACCCGCCCAGAAAAGGACGGATTTACCCGCGATACCACCTAAATTAGCACACTTGGCGCTCTCTCACTGCATCCTGTTAGATGCCATCCCCGTAACGAGGGAACAACGGATCAACCTACTCACCGTAAAAAATAAAAAGCTTCAGCCACCAGCTCAAAAGGGAACTTCCATTTGGCATACCTCAGCACGCTTGCAGTCAACGGCGCACACTCCCTGATACGGCAGTTTCAAATGTACTTTCCTTCATCATCGCCTGTCGATTTATAAAGTTATCAATCATCCTTATCATTGAATCATCATTTGACGATAAATCAAATAAGCCTTACAAGACCCGGTTAACTCAAAAATCCTCCAAAAAAAATCAGCACGCACCATTCACGTCACTTCCCTCCGAGGATATTCCGACCTTCATCTTAAGGGAATTATAACATAATGCTTTTTAGTTTACAAGCATCTAAAAAAGCTAAACTAAAGAACGTTGTCGTGCTGCTTCAAAAAGAAGAACTCCACAAGCTACTCCTGCATTAAGTGACTCGCTTTTCCCTACAATGGGGATACAGACTTCTTTGTCAGAGATGTCTTTTACTTCTGAACTGACACCATGTGCTTCATTCCCAATTACTAGGGCAATATTTTTTGACAGGTCGGTATGATAATAATAATGCTGTGCTTTACTATCCCCCGTAATGATCATATATCCGGCTTCTTTTACAAATTTCTCTAAGCATTCAACATTGTATTCGGTCATAATAGGAATGTGAAATACTGACCCCATCGAACCTCTTACCGCTTTAGGACTAAATGGGTCAGCCGACCCTTTAAGAAAGATTACAGCTTCCGCCCCTCCTGCATCCGCAGTCCTTACAATGGTTCCCACATTTCCGGGATCTTTTATACGGTCCACTACCACTAAAGGAAGACCATTCATTACAGATGAGTCCATCTGCACTCTTGGCTTTTTCGCAACCACAACGATTCCTTGAAACGTCTGTGTATCAGAAATCTCACCCAACAACTTATCAGTAACCGTCATTACGTTTGTAGAGGCCGTTTTTATTCTTTTGAGAAGTGATTTTCCTCTTTCATTCTCCAAAAGGCGCGCAGAATAATACGCAGCTTCCAATTGTGCTTTCGCATCTAATGCCGTCTCGACGGTTCGGATTCCTTCTACCAAAAAAACGTCTCCCTGTAATCGGTAACGTTTATAGTGCAGTTTTTTCGCCCATTTTATCCATGCATTTGTTTCGCTTACCACTTTTTTGACCATATCCGCCTCCCAAAGTTTGCCTACCGCTCTAATTATATTACATGGCGAATACTTTTTCACCCCTCAATCATAAAAGTCTTGTTCCCGTTCAATATTCATCAAAAGTTCCTCTCGTTTGATAATCAGGCTCATCTTATCACATTAAAATCAAGTCATTGCATGCCTATAAACTCAATGAAAAAAACTCCCAAACGGCACGCGCGCGCAACCTAGTCAGGAGTTCTTAGAGCTTTTTCTTTACATTGTTTTTTTGCTTTTCTTGTATCAAAAAATAAATCCTAAAGTTGCTCTTTGGCTTTGCCGGCCAAATGCTCAAAAGCCGGGTAATCGTTCACTGCTAAATCAGCCAGCATTTTTCTGTTAATTTCTACACCTGCTTTTTTTAATCCGCCAATTAAACGACTATAAGACATTCCATTCATCCTAGCCGCTGCGTTAATTCTTGCGATCCAGAGCTTTCTGAAATCACGTTTTTTATTTCTTCTATCGCGATAAGAATAGCTAAGCGCCTTCATGACAGATTGGTTAGCAACTTTAAACTGTTTGCTCCGGCTGCCCCAGTAGCCCCGAGCAAGCTTTAAAACCTTTTTATGTCGTCGCCGGGTTGTGAACCCGCCTTTGGTTCTAGGCATCTTTTTTCCTCCTTAAATCAGCCGCGTTCTCTATTTGTAGGGAATTAATTTTTTTACCCTCTTATGATCAGCAGAGCCGAGGTATTCCGGACCACTTAAACGTCGAATTCGAGAGGATGACTTCGCCTCTAGTTTATGTCTTTTAAAAGCCTTGTTCCTTTTAATTTTGCCTTTGCCCGTGACACTAAACCTCTTGGCAGCTGCACGGTGTGTTTTCATCTTCGGCACAGTAACTCCTCCTCTCTAACTCTATTTGGGCGCAAGAACCATTATCATATTTCTGCCTTCAAGTTTTGGTTTGCGCTCAATCGTTATATCTTCGCCAGCATCCTTAGCGAGCCGATTCAATATCTTTTTTCCCGCCTCAGAATGGGATACTTCCCGCCCTCTAAACATAATGGTGACTTTCACTTTATCTCCGTCTGCCAAAAAACGACGTAAATTCTTTAGCTTAACTTGGTAGTCGTGCTCATCAATATTTGGCCTTACCTTAACTTCTTTTACTGTGATTTGTTTCTGCTTCTTCTTCGCTTCTTTTTCACTTTTGCTCTGTTCATACTTATAGCGTCCATAATCCATAATACGACATACCGGTGGCCGGGCATTCGGTGCCACTTCAACTAAGTCTAGCTTTTCTTCGAAAGCACGTCGCACGGCATCGCGAACAGACATTATGCCTAATTGCGATCCATCACTACCAACTACTCGGATTTCCTTGCCCCGGATCTCTTCATTAACTCTGAGCTCTTTGCTGATAATCTATCCCCTCCTATTGAAGATAAAAAAACATGCGGGGTATTCCCACCCGCATGCAGTATCAAAGATCTGTATTTCACAGGTCTTTTTAATAACCTTGCAGCAGCCTCAGCGCCGAAAGGTGAGAAGCGGATGGCTTCTTCTTTAACTATCCTGTTGACCTTTACAATGTATCATACAATCACATGCAAGTCAAGGTATTGCGTCTCGCATCGATCTCTTCTCTCAACGAGGAGAGAAATTCGGACAATGATACCGTCCCTTTGTCCCCTTCTTCCCTGCTTCTTAATGATACGGTATTCTCTTCTACTTCCTTATCGCCCACAATTAACATGTAAGGGACCTTTTCTGTCTGGGCTTCTCTTATTTTGTATCCTACTTTCTCATTACGGACATCACTTTCAACCCTTATTCCTTCCGCACGGAGCTTTTTCTCAATATCATGAGCATAGTCTGCATGGCGATCTGCAATCGCCATAATTTTTACTTGGACAGGAGCTAGCCAAGCAGGAAAGGCACCGGCATAATGCTCAATAAGGATACCCATAAATCTTTCCATACTGCCAAATATTGTACGATGTACTGTCACCGGGCGGTGTCTCTCCCCGTCTTCTCCGATATAGGTAAGATCAAACCTTTCAGGCATTTGGAAGTCAAGTTGAATCGTCCCGCACTGCCATGTCCTCCCAATGCAATCCTTTAAATGGAAATCAATCTTAGGTCCATAAAAGGCTCCATCTCCCTCATTGATTTTGTAGGGCAAGCCCATACCGTCTAGCGCCTCTTTTAGTTTTCCTATCGCTGCATCCCATTCTTCATCAGTTCCCATGGCCTTCTCTGGTTTAGTGCTAAGTTCAACCATATATTCAAACCCAAACACACTATAAAGTTCGTCGGCCAGTTGAATTACATCTTGGACTTCAGATACGATTTGTGAAGGCAGCATGAATATATGAGCATCGTCTTGTGTAAAACATCTAACCCTCATCAATCCATGAAGAGTTCCTGAAAGTTCATGGCGGTGAACCAATCCCAGTTCTCCTACTCTCAGCGGAAAGTCCCGATAGCTGTGAACTTTTCTCATGTAAAACAACATTCCGCCGGGACAGTTCATGGGCTTAATCGCAAAACTACCGTCATCAATCTTCGTAAAATACATGTTCTCCCTGTAATTATCCCAATGTCCAGATTTTTTCCATAAGTCCTCGTGTAAAGCAATTGGCGTTTTAATCTCTTTATAATTCCTTTTTGCATGTTCTTCTCGCCAAAAATCCTCTAATGTATTTCTTATAACCATCCCCTTAGGGTGAAAAAACGGAAACCCAGGACCTTCATCGTGCAGACTAAACAAATCAAGCTGTTTTCCGATTTTTCGATGATCTCTTTTTTTGGCTTCCTCAATCATGGCCAAGTGTTTATCTAATTCTTTTTTGTCAGCAAAGGAAGTCCCGTAAATACGCTGCAGCATTTCATTTTTTTCATCGCCGCGCCAATAAGCTCCCGCCACGTTTAGCAACTTAACCGCACCTACTTTTCCGGTAGAAGGCAAATGAGGTCCTGAACAGAGATCGGCAAACTCACCTTGGGTATAATAAGTGATATTTGACTCATCCGAAAGTTCATCAATCATTTCCAGCTTTAGATCTTCACCGATTTCTTCAAACATTTCAAGAGCATCTTCCCTACATATCTCATGGCGCTTAATTGGTAGATCTTGTTCGATAATGTTATTCATTTCTTCTTCAATACGTTCGAGTTCTTCAGGTGTAAAAGGTCTATCTGTACTGAAATCATAATAAAACCCGTCTTCAATGGCAGGGCCAATCGCTAACTTGGTTTGCGGAAACAGACGTTTGACAGCCTGCGCTAGTATATGGGCAGTGGTGTGCCTAAAGACTTCAGTTCCTTCGGGATCACCAAAAGTAACAATTTCTAATGAGACGTCATTTTGGATCGGCTCTTGTAGATCTACAAGAGCACCATCTACTTTCCCAGCGACCGCGTCTTTGGCTAGTTTTTTCCCGATATTTTTGGCAACTTCCAACACTGTTGTTCCTGCATCATATTCACGAACACTTCCGTCAGGCAAAGTTACTTGAATCTTTTTCATATTTAACGCCTCCTCAAAAAAATAAAAACTTTCCGTACAAAAGGACGAAAAGTTTTATTCCGCGGTTCCACCTTGGTTGCCATAAGGCCGCTCCCTGCTGATAACGGATTAGTCCGGAAACTCCTACTCTATTCAGAGTTCTGCTCTCAGGTGGTTTTCTTATAGTTCAGCTGTCGATGATTGCAGCTACTCATCAACTCTCTGTAAGCTTACACACAAATACTCGTCCTGATCATGGCATTTAATGCTTATATTCACTTGTAATATTCGAAGTCATTATAAACCCAAATAGGAAGGTTGTCAAGAATCCAGAGAAAAATGTGTGTTTACTTTATGATAATGTCACCTTGTAATTATCTTAAGAAAATGTCATGGTAAAATATGGATATGGATAACGAGGTGCACTATCTCATGACGCAAAAACAACTGAATAGGTACGTAGTCTTAGAAAAACTAATTCAAGGTCTTATCAGCACAGCAGAGGCAGCCTGTGCGCTTGGCTTGAGT
>SLNR01000151.1 GCA_007132905.1 Candidatus Sumerlaeota bacterium
AAAAGAGGTGTTTGCTCATGTTCATTAGAAATCATCACAAGTATGCTGCATTGACGATCATCCTGCTCCTTGTTTTGGCATTAGGAGCTTTTGGTTGCGGAAACGGCGAAGAAGCCAACGGGACCGAAGAAAATGGCGAAGTAAACGATGACAATGGCGAAGATGTGCCGGTTTCAGTTGATGAATGGCAAAACCCCACCGACAAGACAGAAATCATCAGTTTGTTTTCCGAATTGGAATGGACCTGGTCCCAAAGTGAAGATGGGACAGTCCAGCAAGAACAATATGTAAAGTACAGCCATGAAGGCACTGAAACTGTCGACGGCGTAGAAACCGATATCATCCACTTTGCCGTGGAAGACCAGGAAGTATTGATCTGGGTGGATGAAGACGGCAAAGCAGTACAAGGCGAATACGAAGGGCAGCTTTGGACAGGGCCTATTTTACAGCAAGCTTTGGACGGAATGTTAACGGCGATCTTTTCCCCTTTCCAGGCCATCGAGCAGTGGAACATTCAAGAGTTTTTACAAGGTGAATACCCCGGAATCGAATGGACTTCCATCTCCGAGCAGCAAGAACAGTTCGGCGCTCTTTCCGCCGATGTAACGGTCATTGAAATGTATATTGAACCGCCCATGGTTCAAGAAGGCTATGAAAGAACCGTTACCTGGAGCGTAGGGGATTTTGGCGACTTTCAGATGGTCGTCGAGTGGGCAGATGATCCGGACACTTCAGATTACGCCATTTCCTATACACTGACCAACATAGCTCCTCGATAAGCATCTAAAACAAAGAACCTCAAGCCGATAAGCAAAAGAAAACACAAAGCCGCCCGAAAACCGGGCGGCTGTTTTTATGGATCAAAACAGGTGTTTTGATTTAAGCAAAACTCCTTTATATGTTCAAAAAATGTGTGTTTGGCACTGTTTGACCTGCTTTTAACTTCTCCCGCAACTTAAATGTCCAAAAATAGTAGTGATGGCCCTATCTGCTTTGGGCAAGCTTTACGATATTTGGATCACACTGCCGTTTTGTTTGCCGTTGTGTTCGGCGTTTTTGACCACCACTTCACCGCCCAGCAAGACATACGACAACCCTTCACAGCGGACAAAGGGATCGTTAAAATCGGCTCGGTCGATGATGGTGTCGGCATTAAAGATCGTTATATCGGCATCCATGCCGACTCGCAAAAGCCCTTTGCCGGAAAGCTCATACAGCATGGACGGCATACCGGTCATTTTCCTGACCGCCTCTTCCAGGGACAGTACTTTCAACTCGCGAACATAGCGTCCGAGTACCCTAGGAAAAGAGCCAAAAGCCCGGGGATGGCAGTTGGTACATCCGGGATACATCAGTCCGTCTGAGCCGATCATGGTCCTTTTATGCTGCATAATCAACTGAACATCATCCTCGCTCATGCGCCAGCTAATAGACCCTGTGCTCAGCTCGTCTGCCAGCAATAGATCAAAAAAGAGCTCATCGGGCGTGGTCTTCATCTCCTCGGCCGCGTCCAAAAGCATCTTTCCGTTTAATTGGGGATGCCTGGTTGAAGAAGAAATCATAATGCCCCAGAAAAATTCTTCGGGGTTTTCTCTTCCAAGGGTCATCTCCCGCAGCTTATTGCGCTCTTTTTCATCCGCCAGTCTTTTAATAATTTCAGCAAACCCGAGAGCGTGAACGGATTTGGGTAGATAGATATTCAAAACGGTGGAGCTTGCGGTATAGGGGTACTGATCCATAAAGACATCATACCCCTCTTCGCTTACGGCATCGATCATGGCCAAGGTTTGTTTGGGCAGTCCCCAGCACTTATCAGGCTTGCCGGACACTTTGTGGTGGGAAATCACCGCTTTGATTCCGGTGGCGCGGACAATGTCCAGCACCTCTTCTACTGATTGAATTAACTGCTCCCCTTCGTTGCGGATGTGCAGGGAAAGAGAACCGCCGTAGGAAGCCGCCACATGACTGAGTTCAATGAGTTCTTCTTTTTTCGAATAGGCGCCCGGTGCGTAAAAAAGGCCCATGGATAAACCGATTGCCCCCGCTTGCATCGCATCTTTAAGATAGTCTTTCATCTTTTTCATTTCCTCTTTGGTCGGCTGTCGGTCATCGTAGCCCATCACAGCCATCCGTATGGTATTATGACCCACATAAAAAGCCATGTTCGGACCTAAGGAAAGGTTTTTGATACGTTCGATATAACCGCTGAACCGATCAAGATAATGCAAATCCCGCGACGCACCGTGAGGCATTAGATTGGTGATCGCTTTGTAGCCTTCTTCTAAGTGTTCCTCGCTTAAGGGCGCGGCCGAAAAACCGCACATGCCGGCAATTTCTGTAGTAATGCCTTGTTCTAATTTATGGCGGCAGTGGGTCTGATTTTCCAGCACCAAATCACCGTGGCTGTGAGAATCGATGAACCCGGGGGTAACCGTCAGCCCTTCAGCATCAATGACAGTGTGTGCTTTGGATGACAAGCCCCGATGAATACGGACAATCTTTTTGTCTTGGACGGCCACATCGGCGTGATAGCCGGGACTTCCCGTCCCATCAATAAGGCGGCCGTTTTTAATTATCACATCGTACAAAATGAATCCCTCCTATGTCTTTTAAGCTGCCTGTTGGATATCAATTTGTCTAGACCCAAGCGGGGCCGACTCATCGCAAAGGCTTTTTTAGTCTACAAGATTACCCCGAAAACAAAACAGATCGCAAGCTAAAATTTCAATACCTCAACCCATAACAGGCAGACCAAAACAAATCTTCTACAGCCAATGGCCATCACCTGTTATTTTTTCTGCTTTTCCCTGCGCGAACCTCTCTTGTCCCTTTTAGAAGAAAAAGCTAAAACGGCCCGGACATTTCAAAAGAAAAATCTCGTGTGTTACAAAGGATATGCATTCATCAAGTAAAGATCACCGACATGACCGGTATGGCAGAAGTACTTTTTTATGAGTGGGTAATTCAAAGGATTGTCAGGCCTGCTGTAAAAGCGTTGCGAACCGTTGATTATGCTTATCGAGTCGATTTTCGGAACACGGCACCTATAAAAAAGCCTGTATGGTCAAATCACCGCTGCAATCGACCACTCTTTTAGAAGGAAACCAAAGCTTTATCCCTTATTCTTCGCATGCTAATTGTAACTAACGGTCCTAAGATGTTCCGGTAGCGACCCCACGACAATCCGTTTTTTCTCTTTATCGTACAAAAAATAGATGCGCAGAAGATTGTCCGGATCGTTGCCCACCTTCAAATGCAGATCCAAGGCACTTTCCACCGGTTTCCCTTTGTAGCCGAGGTAGTATTTGATCTTGTAATCAGCGGAGTATTTTTCCACGGAACGACCCTTGCTGTACACCACTTCAAAAGGCCTTCCGTACTTTTGCGAACATATTTGGTCACGCTCTTCTTCGGTCAAGCTCCCTGTCAGACAGTCCCGGTATTCTTCTGCCAAGAACTCCAAAGCGTCGCACAAAAGAGGAAGGTTCACTTTTTCCGGCGACACTTTGGTGATCATGTCCCGGGCCCGGTCGTGAAAAATGAGTCTCCCTTCAAAAAATTGTTTTACCCATCCCGGTATTTCTTCGGGTTTTTGCGGTCGCTCCTTGATGAGTTCCCAACGCTTGATTTCCTGCTCCTTTAAGCTTAACTGCTTTTTGGCCTTTTTCTCCTGCCGGGCAAGTTCGACCCGCAATTGCTCTTTTTCCATTTTTAATTCCCGGATCTTTTCTTGCAGCTTGTTCGTCTTTTCCTCTCTCCCCTGTATGTCTTTGCGTAAAGCGTTTTGCCTTTCCCGGTGCTGATTTTCAAGGGTACGGGTCTTTTCTTCGTAAGCCAAAGCCGCCTCCTCGGCGGATTGATAGATTCCTAGTACCTGCTTATGGACTAAATCTTTTGCGTCGTTTATAAACAGACAATCCCCAAAATCAATATCCTTCCCTTTGGGGTAAGTCTGTATGTACTGGTCGATATCTTTTTGAACTTTTTTTCGTCCGTGTTTAGAGGCAGCATATGGGTAGCGTTTGACGGCACCGCCAAAGGTCAAAGGCTCAAGGATCAAAGCCTCTCCGCTTTGAACAGGAAGGCCGGTCATCTCGGTAAACATCTTTTTCTGTCCCGCCGGCAGAATAAAAACCTGGGCATACCCCATTTTATAGCGGGCGAAATCAGACACGGCAAAAGGCAGCCTTGGTTTTAGATCCTGTGCGGCCATTTCGGGGAGCCTGCTTTTGGGAAGCTGAAACGAAAGCAGCTCATCAAAAGCCCTGATTGTCGGCACATGAAAAAGGCTGAAGGGCTGTTTTTTTTCTGTATACTCAAACGCTACCAATGCAGGGAGCATTCGTTTCGGATCCACAAGCCAGGTTTGCAAGCGTTTGAGGCGCCCCTTGGTCGATAGCACATGGGCTTTGTCCGTGACGGGCCAGTTCTTATGGAGCCTTACCAGCGGGTTTCGGGCCAGATGTTTGATAAAAGCTAATCGGAACACCTCACATGGCGATGTGGTCCCCGCCGGTTCATGCACCACGGTTTTAAAGGCGCATTCCACCTTGTCTTCTTTCAGGAGGTAAGATACATTCGTCTCAAAAAGACGGCCGGGCACCGGGGGTCTTTTGTCTTCTCCGCTTCCATGACGGGCTCCCAGATCAGGTTCTGTCAACTGCAGGACCCACCTGCTCTGCTCCTCGATCCAAATCACTTCCAACTTATATCCCATGTCCAAATGAAAAGAGCGAAGCTCAGACCAATCAAAGTCCTCGTAATGCTCAGGGTCCGGCAAATCCAGCTCCGCCGGCAGATCAAAAGCCCGAAAACGCTGGCGAAGCCATTTTACTGTTTCCAATACCGCGATTGTCAAGACCGACTCTTTTTCGGCCTGCTTCGCTCCCGCATAAGCATGCAGCTGGTAGGTCGGATAACGAATGTTGGGAAGCAGGAGAATGGGTTGATAGTCAAAAACCTCTTCTGTCATGCAATCTCCCCTTTCTTCCGTGCCATAAAGGCAAGACGCTTTGCGTCTTGATGGGTTGATCTTGGCCTTAGATCCAGTCCGTCGATCTTGCCTGCATAAGGTATCTTTGATTTGAAAACAAGGTAAAGGCGAACATGTACCCTTTTCGGTCAGGGCCCACGATTCCATAGTTCATATTGGCACGATCATTGAAAATCCCATAAAGTGTATGCCAGGATCTTCCGTTGTCACCGCTGCCGAGGATAAAGAATTTTTCCCTGGCCGCATCGGGATAGATAAAATAAACTTCCCCTTCTTGGTGAGCGTAAGGTGCCGTTGCAAAAAATTGACCGGTCGCTTTTCCGTCGTACACAGAATATTCATGGCTTAATTTCCATTCCCGCGAACCGACCTCGGTAAAATCGGTGTCTTTTTCTAAAGACAAAATCATCGGAGGAAGATGTGTGTCGGGAAGCAGCAGGAGCCGATCCGGAAGGGGGATCATGAGAGTTGGCTGATGGATCCCTTTGCCCACATCAAATCTACCTAGTTCTTGCGGATCGTAAAACTCTTTGATATAGGACCAGGTGCCGCCTCGGTCAGAGGAATACCAGAGCCGGTCGTTTCGGCCGTCGCCCTGACTGGCAAAAACAATTCCGTGGTAGGGATCATAGGTCACCGAATGAAAGTGAACCTGCCGCTGATCATCCACGCTTTCTGTTTTTAAAACCTCTTCCCATGTTTCTCCTCCGTCTTCTGTCTTCCATAGAATATGTGTTTTCCCGCCTGGGTTCAGAGTATATTCGGCGGCCAGGCCAATGCTTTTCGCTTGCAAGGTTCCGTGAAAAAAATGAATTCCCATTTTATGAATAGGTCCGGTTTTTTGGACTAACGAGAAACCGTCCTCAAAAGAGGGGGAAAAAAGGATTTTACCCGAAACTTTATCGCTGCATGATGCAATCACTACATAGCCCGCTTGCGTTTTTGTTACATAGCGCACGGAATAGTTTGGTATCTTTTTGGAAAAATCAAAACCGGATTCAATCTTCTTTGGATCATAGGGTCCGGACCATCGGATAATCCTGGCAATCGATCCCTTCTCCCCCGCCGTTGACGCATAGATTCTGCCGTCTGCCCCCAGCGAACGTGGTACCACTCGATCTTTGATTTCGTGGAATTCAGGCTCCAAGGGACCCATGGGATACTTCTTGTGGTTGCCTTTTTCAAAATTGTTTTCTGCAATAAAGCGGCTGCAGCCACAAAGAAGCAAAACGACCATGAACATCAGAATCGCAACCTGAATCTTCCTTCTTACAACCATTTTTTCCTACCATCCTCCCTCCCGCCCGGGGCCGGTTCGATCACATCCTAGTAAACAAGCTCCTATCAATCTGGTTACATGCATGTCAACCGAAACCCTTTTACCTTCCGTCACAAGTTTCTGCCGGACTGGTTTCAGGACGCCTGGCCCAAAAAATTTCAAAAAAGTTTTCAAAGAAATCAGCCTTTGTCGTTTGTTTGAGGGTTTCGGGCGCTCCTTATTCAATCCGACGGAATTGTGTCTTCTGATTTAGACATAATCGCTGTTTGAAACCCATATCATGAGTTCATAAAACGATGACAGAAGAAAAACAATGAGATCCACCAAAAGAACCTCTCCTATGCTGCCTGATAGATGTCAATTCAAAATACCTATCTTTTCGAAAAAATTTCTATGGATCGTGAATGATGCTGCAAACACTTTGGGTCCGGCAGATTTCCTCTAACTATCTTTCTAGTCTGAACCATGTCATTTAAAAAGTCTTTCTTTACTATGTTGATCTTGAAAGCAGTTTCGGCTTCTAGCACTTTGCCCAGCAGAATTCAAGCCAAGAATTCTTTTGCTACTATAGACTCCCGACAAAGAATATCTTCACCTAATCCTATCTGTTTTATCTTTTCCTCTACTCTATTGAAAATATCATCAAATATCTCATCCTGCATGTGACAGATAAGAGGATGAAATGGATCAGTTTTTGCCCAAAGATGGTGTATGATCTTCTCTTTGCTCCAGGAATGAACCAAAAGGTTTCCTCCTTATAACGGTTATCCAATTATTTCTAAATAATAAGGGCTAACTTCGCTGCCTGTCTATATTTCCCTTTCTAAAAATCTATTTTTAAAAATTTGGTGTGCTTTTCCATTGAAATAGAATTCTTTATAAATTCAGCACCAATGTAAAACGCAAGCAATACACAAAAGTTGGCTTTAATCATAATTTTTCACAATTCATTTCTAGCTTTCATTTTTAATTTCCTGGATATGTTCGGTTGCCTTCGCTTAATATGTGTGTATCTTATGCTTTCAATCAGCTATTTCAGTTCCCTGCCGTAGAAAGTATTTGAAATAGGGTAAAGATGCTTTTACAACTTTGTTTAAACATCTTATGCAAAGAGATTTTTTATGGCGAGGGTATTGCTTTTCCCATAAAATTGCAAACCCCAAGACATGCCGGACAGATGAAATCCATACAGGGATATAGATATATGATTTTTTCCTTTTGGATATCCTTATCCTTCCTGTTTTCTTGTCTTATTAAAAGAAACTGAGATCCGACCTGTTGTTTGAGATCGTGGTATGTGATTTTTCTATTTAGCCGCCCAAAAACACTAAAGTAAAGAGGCCTCCATAAAAATCTTTCAGTGATTTTCTATTTCTGAAAGGATATGCCTTAAAAATATATAACTAGTAGTTTTTAAAACCAAAATACTTTTCTGTCCCGAAGCAACCATATTTGACCTAAATCTGAAAACAACTAAAATGATGCCTAAAAGCCAAGAAGATGCTTCTTTTTTCATTGTAGCTACGAAAGAAATGTTTATCTTCTACGTCTTAGCGGTTTTCAAAAAGGTGGAAAACTAAGGAGGTATGATGATGGGTTTTAGTCAAACACTTAGATCAGAGGCGGCCGATATTTGGGATGCCTGGCACCATCACCCGTTTATTGTCGGTATTGGAAGAGGGGACCTGGAAAGAGAAAAATTCATCTATTGGATCAAACAGGATTATGTGTACTTAATCGACTATGCGCGCGCTTTTGCTTATGCATCGGCAAAAGCCAGGAATTTAGAACACATGCAGTTTTTTGCCAAACTGATGGACGGCACGCTAAACACCGAGATGAAACTGCACCGAAGTTACTGCGCCGAATTCGGGATTAATACAAGAGAGCTGGAAGAGTTGGATAAATCCCCCACCTGTCAAGCCTATACCGATTTTCTGGTCCGTACAGCCGCCACCGAAACGCTGGGAGTCACCATGGGGGCACTCCTTCCCTGTTTCTGGGGCTTTTTCGAAATTGGCAACCGTTTAAAGGAAACCGGTGATACCAGTCAAAACAATCCTTACCACCATTGGATTGAAATGTATTCTTCCGATGACTTTAAGGCTTTGACTCAGTGGAGTAAAACCCTCACCGACGAATTGGGTGAACAAGCAAACAACGAAGAAATTGAAGCAATGAAGAAAGCCTTTATCGTCAGCAGCCGCCATGAGACCAAGTTCTGGGATATGGCCGAAGAGTTAGAGACCTGGTAAAATCGGCGATTCAAGACAGCGGCCATGATGGCGTATGGATGGAAACCTTTTTTCGAACAGACCATTCTGTCAAGCTTTGTTTCCTTTAGCAGCATCCCTTCGGATCCTTTGTTGCAGCGGTTCTATACAGAACCATCCGAAACAGCCTCCTATGGTCTTTACAAATTATCCATATAGGGCCTCCCAGCAACAGGGAGGCCCTTTTCTTATTCAACTCTTCTTTTTAGGTTGTTCCTCTTTTTCTATTCTTTCTATGCCAAAAATGACCGGGTTGTCATTGTGGGACACTGCAATTCTTTTTTCATGTTAATCCAATCGTCCTGCGGAGTATTGCGTCAGTAAGCGGTGAGATAAGGGATAAAGGCAGGTAAGGCGTACATACACATTCCTTCAAGTTCTCCCGCCTCGATCATGATACCGTCTTTTACATAGAAGTAGTCCCCTCTTTTTACCCTACAGAACAGTACCCTCCTACCGATTTGACCGTGCATTTGATGTCCTACATTGTCCTAGCCTCCTTTCCAATCGAACTCATATGCTCATTTTATTACTTTTCGGCAAAACACATCTTCCCTCCGTTGTAACAATGCTTCGTTTCTTCTCAGGTCTTTTTGCTTTGCAATCGGTGAGCGCAAAGATGGTCATTTAAAGCAAAAAACAGATATCAATTCCCATCGGCCACGCCTTCTTGTCTTGCGCATGGTAGATTTTTCGCTCATGCATCCTCACTATCCATGCTTTATGGGACTTCCGCTAAAAACAGTCAAAAACTCTCCGCAAAAGCAACTCCCTTCCTAAAGCAGGCGCAATATGTCCGCCAAAGCGGACTATTTTTTTCATGCTCCGTCCTTGGCTTCTTTTTTGCTTGGATTAAAATCCAAGCTGTATTTGATAAAAATGAATAAAGCATCCGTCCATCTGAGCAGAACATGATCGAGATCTCCTAGAAAGAGCTAGCAGGCCTTCTGCTCAAACGTCCCATTGGATCGTTCACTACATAAGGACAGCCCTCATCAGCTCGCCAGGCGGCGGATGGTGCGGCTTACCTGATGGAATACCTGTTCTTGGTCAATGGTGGTATATTCCCCGTCGTCGTAAAGAATCTTGCCGTCCACCATGGACATCACCACTTCCTGACCGGATGTGGAGTAAGCCAGGGCAGAAACCAGGTTGTTGCGAGGATAAAACTGGGGCTGACCCATATCAATCAGCACTAGATCCGCTTTCATGCCAGGTTGTATTTGTCCGGTCACACCCTCTAAGCCCAGGGCGCGGGCGCCGTTGACCGTGGCAAAGCGAAGAGCATCGCCGGCACTGATCCTTTCTGCGTCTTTATCATGGCCTTTGTGAATCAACGCCGCGCACTGCAGGTCCTTAAACAGGTTTTGCGTATTGTTGCTGGCGGCACTGTCGGTTCCTAGGCAAATATTGATTCCTTTCTCCATCATCTTTCCAAGCGGCGCAAAACCGTTAGCCAGTTTCATGTTGCTTACGGGGTTGGTGACCACATGGACCCGCCGGCTTGCTAAAATATCCAAGTCCTTTTCTGTCAGGTAAAGACAATGGGCGGCCAGGGCCTGTCCTTCAAAAAAGCCGGTCCGCTCCATATATTCGGTGGGTGTGCAGCCGTACTGGTTTTGAATGGTCTCCACCTCTGTTTGACTTTCGGCCAGGTGAACACACAGCCCTGCCTCCCGTCTTCTGGCTTCTGCCACCACACGGCGGAGAAATTCAGGGTCGCAGGTATACGGTGCGTGAGCCGAAAGCATAAAGCTCATGCGGGGATGGGAGAGGTTCTGCCAGTAATCCATTTCCCGGCAAGCTTCGTTTAGCCGCCGCTCCCCGCCCGGATCTTTGTCAGCCCCCACCAGGCCGCGGGACAGACAGGCCCGAATACCGCTTTCGTCCACCGCCCGAGAGGTTTCCTGAATGAACATGTACATGTCGAAGAAACAAGTGGTCCCGGTACGAAGCATTTCCATAATGGCCAGCTGCGAACCCCAATAGCAGTCTTCTCCTGTCAGTTGGTCTTCCAGAGGCATGATTTTGTCAAAAAGCCAGGTTTGAAAGGGCAGGTCGTCTGCGTAATTGCGAAACAGGGTCATATAGCTGTGGTTGTGGGCATTGATCAAACCCGGGATCAACAGTTTGTTGCGGCCGTCGATCACTTGGTCCGCCGTATATCCCTCCGGTAGCAAGCCAACATGCTTGATCGTATCGCCGCTTATGCCGACCTGGCTTCCCGTAACGGTCCAATCGCCGTCTTTCTCTAGGAGGACATGACAATCCTTAATCAACGTATCCATAGAAATCACTCCATTCTGTGCAGCCTCTAAAACCTTTCCAGCAAATCTCGCTGTCTTCTTCTTTAACAGTCAAAATAGTTCCTTATGCCTTGGGGCATGCTAGGTGCGAAATGGCAATCGCCCGTATAAAGGAAAGATGAAAAAAGCTCCGTAAGGCAGCTAAGCCACATGCGCGTTTTGGCTGTGCCTGCTCTAAAACTGCACCCTCCCCTTTCATTTAGTTCAAACAGCCACTTTTGCGATGGCTTCCCATCCTTGGAAGGGAGCCGCTCACCTCTTTTGGCTTATTTTCGCTATGAAAAAATCTCCTGCATCCAGCGAGTGCTTTTACCGCCGCTGTAAATAAGGCTTTTTAGTCGATGTTTAACATTTCTGCGGTTTGCATCGGCGCATTTGAACGACCGCAGCTTGCGCTACCTCCCTTATTTACTTACTATAGTATTTTGTTTGGATCTTCTCGGGGTCTACACCCATGTGAAAGGCAAACAAAGCATAAAAAATCAGATACAAGGTACGCCAAGGCGACTCGTCTTCAAATTTTCTACTGCTGGTCAGGATTGGTCCGGAAAGAATCGTCGTCTTGCCCAAGCGTTTCATCCGCCGGGAAAAGTCGACATCCGTCATGACGGGCATGTTTCGATAGCCGTCTAAACGGCGAAAGGTTTCGCTTCTTACAAAGATTCCCCGGTCGCCAAAATAGGTCCGGGTCAAACGGCAGTAGATATTGCCGCCTAGGGAAAGGATCCTGTAAAATAGGCGGTCTCCTTCCACCTGCATGGTAAAAGAGCCTCCCACCACTTTTTTGCCAAGCCCTCCAAGTCGCAAAAGACAGCCTTCATTCAGCGTAGCGTCGGCATGCAGAAACAGTAAAATGTCACCGGCGGCCGCCCGGGCACCCCGATTCATTTGTCCCGCTAGACAAGGTTTTTCCATGGTTAACACTTTGACCCCGAACCGCCTAGCGATTTCAACAGACCGGTCGCTGCTCGCTCCGTCTACGACAATGATCTCGGCCGCCTCCGGCTGATCCAATACGCTCTGCAAACATTTCCCCAAAAGCCTCTCCTCGTTACGTACAGGAATAATTACCGAGATCATCGCCTTACCAGCCCCATCAAAAACCGGACCCAAGGCTGTTCTGACCATTCGGCAAACCACTGGTCCGTAGCTCTTTGTCCCGCCAACCCTAAGGTAGGATACACATGGACGGTAAGGCCGATATCATAAACGCGCATTCTTTTACGACGGGCCAGGACAAATTCATTGATCAATTCCCCTGCCCGGTGCCCCAGGATATGGACTCCCAGCAGTTTCCCCAAGGGTGTGGCAATGATCTTGACTTTTCCGGCAGTCATACCGTCAGTAATCGACCGGTCATCACCGCTAAAAGGCTGATAATAGGTCCGATAGCGAATGTTTTTCGTTTGACATTCTTCTTCTGTCAGGCCTAGATGGGCGAGTTCCGGACTGGTAAAAGTAGTCCAGGGTTGTCCCTGATAGTCGGGCCGGCTGTTAAGGGGAAACAAGGCGTTGCGTACGGCGGTCTTGGCCTCCACTTCGGCGGCATGGGAAAACTGCATGTTGGCGGTGCAGTCCCCTGCCGCCCAGATGTGTCTCTTACTGGTGCGCAGATGGCCATTGACCAAAATTCGCTCCCGGGTATACTCTACGCCGGCATTTTCTAGCTCCAGCCCCTCTGTGTTGGCTCCGCGACCCAAAGATATGAGCATCTCATCGCCGGTGATTGTCCGGTCTCCTATAGGGATCTCCCAGCCTTTTTCGGTCTTCTTGACCGCCTCCACCCGTTGATTCAGATACAAAGATACCCCCTCTTTATCAAGACTCTCTGTCAATTCTCGAGCCAATTCCACATCATCTTTGGGGAGCAGCCGGTCCATGTCATGAAACAGATGGACCTTGGTACCCAGCCGTGCAAACGCCTGAGCCAGTTCTGTTCCGATGGGCCCGCCGCCAACCACCAGCATGGATCCGGGCGGACTCGTAAGATCCCACACTTCCCGGTTGGTCAAATATCCATTTTCCAGCCCCGGGATGGGAGGAATGACAGCCTTAGAGCCTGTACATAAGATAAACTTTCGTCCCTCGATCACTCCGCTTGCCGTCTCTAGACGGTGGGAGTCCAAAAAACGACCACCACCGAAATATCGATCCACGCTGTATTTTGACAACAGTTCTTTCGTCTTCGAGCTCTTACTAGCCAGCTGAACCGTATCCCGTACCTTCTCCATCACATCATTCGG
>SLNR01000098.1 GCA_007132905.1 Candidatus Sumerlaeota bacterium
CCTGGTGAAAGCCGACGGTAAACACCCGGTATACCTTAACCATGGCTAGTTCCCTCCTTTCTGCAGATACCGGCTGAAGGTGCGGCCGGTCAGCCATACAGCCAAGAGGGACCAGAAGAACAGCCCGGTGAGAGAAAGGAGCAGGCTGTGGGGCAGGAGCATGCCCAAGGCACCCTGAATGACCCGCAGGAGCTGGGTAGCGGGCAAGATTTCAATGGCGGGATGATATACATCGGCAAAGATCGCAAAGGTGGGGGCGATGAGGAGAACCCCCACCGGGATGCTGAAGACAAAATACTGGTTCACAGAACGTGATGCAGTGCCCACGGCCAGGCCGGACAGGGTAAACACGGGTGTACCCACGGCCAGGCCGGTGAGAAGAAGCAGAAAGTTGACTTGGCGACCAAAGACAGCGGCCGCGATGACCGTACCGGCCGTAGCCGAAACCAGGGCCAGGGAAAAGGCCTTGCCCAGGACATATTCGGTTACGGTGGCAGGGGTGATGGTGTAGTAGCTGTGCAGCCCTTCATCCCTTTCCAAAAGGACCATGGCACCCACAAAGAAAAAACCCAGAGTGGCCGGATCGGTGAGAATGATAAATGCGGCAGCCGGTCTTTGCAGTGCCGGGGGGACCAGGTAGAGAAAGGCGATGTAGGCGGCAGCAATGATGGCATAGAGAAAATAGAAGCCGTATTTGAATTGGTAGCGTATATCACAGAAAAACACCTGCAGGGCCCTCATGATAGATGCCTCCCTGTCAGTTCGATGAAGACATCTTCCAGGGTGGGTTCCCGGGAGTGGATGCTCCGCAGGGTACCGTTTTGGAGATGGTGCATGAAATCAGGGTGCGACTTTAGTGATTCCAGGGGAGCATGGCCACTGAGAATTTGCTCTGAGTTTTCGTAGGTGAAGCGGACTTTTACACCCGTCTCCCGGCTTCGAAGAGCAGCGGGGGTATCCAGGGCACGGATTTCGCCATCTACGATAAATGCCACGCGGTCACAGAGTTCTTCTGCGTCATGCATGTTGTGGGTGGTGAGGATCACGGTACGGCCGGCTTCTTTTTGTTCCAGGATCATGTCTTTGAGGATGCGAGCATAGGCCGGATCCAGGCCGCTGGTGGGTTCATCCAGAAAGAGGAGCCGAGGCTGGTGAAGAATTGCCCGGACAAAGGCCAAACGCATTTTCATGCCCTTGGAGTAACTGGACACTTTCTTGTGCATATCCCCGCTCAAACCGATACGTTCCAGATGGGGATAGGGGTCTAGATCGTTGCGGCCGTAGAGAGAGGCAAAGTATGTCAGATTCTCCAGGCCGGTGAATTTGCTGTAGAGGTTGGGAAACTCGAAATCTACGCCGATCTGGGTGTAGAAGTCTTCACTGGTTTTTTTTACTTCCCGGTCCATAACCGTGACTTGGCCCCGGTAATTACGGAGGATACCGCAGAGGATCTTCTGCAGGGTGCTTTTCCCTGCGCCGGACGGGCCTAGAAAGCCGAAAATTTCCCCGGCGGCGACCTGAAAGGACATGTCCTCGATGAGCGTGGAGCTGAAGTCATAAGAAAAGGATAAATTTTGGGCATCAATCATGATTTGAACCTCCAAATATTTGATGGGCTGGGCCTTCCGGCAGGAGTTTAAAAGGCATCGTCCTTCTGTTTTGGGCCGATTTCGGATTCATGCAGGAGAGGGCAGATGGGACGGAGGGCGGCAGAGTTTTCTTTGCGTCCACCTTTTCCCATCAAAGACCAAAGCTTCAAGAAGCTGTGTTGTATCTGTATCATTGCCGCCAATAGGTGATTTTACCTTCTCTGGCGTCAGGCTGTCCGCCAGAGAAGATATGTTCGGCATTCCTTTCAATAGACGACCAGCCAAGGGTGATCTGTTCATTTCCCCCAGCAGTTGCGCGCGCAGGTGGTGGAGACGGAGATTCTGCCCGCATCCGGGGAAACAGAGATTTGTCCATGAAACAAAGACAATGAGTGCTTCCATCAAACGGATCGGCACCGAGTCAGTCAGATCCGCCCCGCGTTTTACTGAGTAGTACTCAGCTGCTTAATCTGTCTCCGCAGGTCTTCCACTTCTTTTTTCAAAGCGCCCACCTGGGTCAGTGCGGACAGGGCAAATACAAAGGCAATGGGTGCCAAGAGTCCAACAAATTGCATAGAATCACCTCCCTGTGGATGATTGAGCCCAAATATCAACCGTTGTCTTTTTATTCAAAGCTGGATTTTGTTCGTGTTTCGATTTTATCACTGCTGGGTGCAAAAAGGAATAGCGGCCGGATGTTTCAAGCATCAAAATTTTTTTGCATCATTAAGAGAAATCTAATGGAAAGCAGGAAACCTTTTAGGCTGAAAGAATCAGATCATTGAAGAAAAGCTGTACTTATCAAAATGATGTGTACCTTTACTCGTGATGATGCTGGGACTAAAGGAATCTGCCTGCAGACGGGAGGATACCTCTTTTAGCTGAAGTGGGAAAAGAGATTAGTGCCCGGGCTCGGGCTGGGCCGAAGGAGGAGGAGGAGGGTTTTCGGCAGCAAGAGGACACGGCTTTGTAAGAAAATGCCTTCGAACAGTACCTGCGGGACAGCAACCGGCGGCTGGAATACCGGGTATTGGAGAACCATGATCTGAGGCAAAACAGGGGAATTCCTGCTCTTTTTGTGACCGGCAGGATCTTCAACGAGTCCTGCCATTTGTTGATGGGGCGGGCTAGCGGTTTTTTCATAGAGCTGCATCCCGATGCCTTTAGAGATTTTTTAACTTCACTTTCGTTTACCTGTTGATTGCAGCCGGTTTCATAATCAGGAATCAATACAGAAAGCAGGGTCTTGCGGGGAACGATAAAGGACAGCATCTTTGCAAAGTCAGACGGAATAATTCATTGAGAATTTGAAAAAACAGCCGGATGTCAAGCAGTTGCTATGACACTAACAGTTTTTTTAATGCTTAGAAACCATTATCGCGGGAAAGACGGAAAAGAACTGGTGAGACGGCTGTTGTTCGATGAAAAGGCGATTACACTGTAGACGCTGATAGCAAAGGAACCAAAAGCCCGTCTACTCAGAAAAGAGTGTAAAGGGGCAGCCCTTTGACCCGGAGCACTCCGTAAGGCTCTACCTGTCTGCAATTTGTAATCGGGCAGAGCGACCGGTTCAAAATATTGAAAAGTCGCCTCAAAACAATCGACTTTCAAACCCAACCCCCCTAAACCGAAGACAGCCGTATATGAAATATGTAAGAACAATACCTAAGTGAATAAGACGTGTTCACAGACCACCATTCCTAAGGATTTGACCGAATATTGCAAAGCCGCTTAATAGAAAGGAAAGGAGTGATCGCATGCCTTGAAAAAAACTTGCGCCAAAAGAACGGCTTGATATGATAGGAGAAGAAATGTTTCAAATATGGACTGACATCAACAGGTTTTCGACAAGAACTACG
>SLNR01000126.1 GCA_007132905.1 Candidatus Sumerlaeota bacterium
AAGTTTCGCTTCAAAAAGGAAGAACCCTTCTTGAAATTGAAAGCACAGGTTGAAAAGAAAAATGAAAAAACCCCTAAAGAGTGAAAAAAATTGGTCGATGGAATACATGAGCGAAAAAAAAAGAGGTGTACTTATGAAAATTGACGGCAGAAAGGACTTACTACAAAAAATTCAGGGCAAAAAGCAAGCAGATGAAAAACAGAAAACGCAAGGAGCTGACCCCAAAGGCGGGAAAAAGGATGCGCTGGCGATCTCTTCACGTGCCGCAGAGTTAGAAAAGATCATGGACAAAGTCCCGCGGCGAGTATCCGACCCGCAAAAAGTGGCCGAGATGAAACAACAAATCAAAGAAGGCCGTTTGATAATCGACAGTAAAAAGCTGGCTGAGAAGATGCTGTCAAAAGAGTAAGGGGGAGCTTATATGCAAATGAAAGAAGCGTCGCTTTTAAAAGTGCTTTCGAAACAGAAAGCGCTTTTGGCTCAATTGGTTCGAGTTTTAAAAAAAGAGCGGGACTGCTTGATTACAAGAGACTCAGAGTCTCTGCTTGACTGCGGTCGGGAAAAAGAAGGGCTGAAAAAAAAGATGGAGGCCCTGGAAGAAGAGCGGCTAACAATCGTCGGGAATTTGACTTTGCGCCGCTGCATCGAACAAACCCGTGACAGTCAAAAGAGAGAAAAATGGCTGTCTTATGAAAAAGATCTGAAAGTGTTGATAAGAGAGGGAAGAGCCTTAAACAATGCCAATGATCTTTTGTACCGGCAGCAAGAAGCACTGCTGAGAATGATGGCGGACTTTTTTGATCCTAAGCGTTCCTCTCCTTACAGTGCCGACGGAGAACTAAAGAGACGATCCCGACAGGGTAAATTGATCAATGGAACGGGCTAGAAAAAAAGGATGGTGACAACATGGCCGGCTTTACGGGGATCCATATTGCAAAAACAGGCATGGCCGCCCAGCAAAAAGCGCTGGAAGTGACGGCTCATAACATTGCCAATGCCAATACTAAAGGATACAGCCGCCAGATGGCCAAGATGGCCACCACCGCTCCCATGCCTTTTGTCGAAGGCAAAGGAAGTCTGGGAAGCGGCGTAAAAGTGGCGGAAATCACCCGGGTGCGGGATGATTTTTTGTCCATGCAGATCAGAAAAGAAATGAATACACTAGGGGCCTGGGACAATCGGTCTCAAGTGCTGGAACAAATAGAAATGGTTTTCAATGAACCGGCGGAAACGGGATTGAACGAAGTGCTGAGCCGTTTTTTCGACAGCTGGCAAGATGTAAGTCTGCACCCGGAAAGTTCTCCGGTGCGGGCTGTATTGATGGAAAACGCCGATGCTTTAACCCAGTCGGTCCGTCATATCCATCAGCAGCTAAAAACGGTGCGCCGCGATATTGACGATCAGGTAGTCTTGAAAGTCATGGAAATGAACAGTGCCGCCGAGCAGATCAAAGATTTAAATACGCAAATCACTCAGGCAGCTTCGGTGGGCAGCACACCCGCCGATCTTTTGGACCGCCGCGATCTTTTGGTGGATACCATGTCGCAGATCGCCGATGTGACGATTCAGGCGAGTCGATCCGGAGCCATCAACATGTATCTTGGAGGCAGGACGCTGGTGCAGGAAGGAACAGCCTATCAATTGAAAACCGCTTCTCATCAGGGAGGCGGTGGCGCTGATTGGCCGGCCGCCCCCAGCATTGTCTGGGAGAGAGACGGCCGGGAAGTTGCCGTCAGAGGCGGGGAGATCGGTGGACTGCTTGAAGTGAGAGATGTGAATGTCAAGACTTACATGGAGGATTTTTCAAGTCTTGTCTGGGGGCTCTCCCAAGCCGTCAACGATCTCCATGAACAGGGCATGGATTTAGAAGGAGAGCTTGGACAAAGCTTTTTTGTCGGGGATCATCTGGAAAACTGGACGGTCAATGCTGATATAAAGGACAGTCTGTATAAAGTGGCCGCGGCTAGCTACGACGCTGAAAAACCAAACCCCGGGGATGGATCTTGGGCCGTGAAAATCGCTCAACTGCGTCAGCAGCCCATGGTGCTTCACAAAGAAGCGCCGGTATCGAAAAGGCTTACGATGCCGGGCGAAGAGCAAGTGGCAACGACGACACTGGAGAATTTTTATCGTGATTCAGTGGCCCGCCTGGGCGTGGACTCCCAGGAAAGCCAGCGCATGACAGAAAACCAAACGACCCTGCTGGAAATGATGAAGGCCCGGCAGGATGCCATTTCCGGGGTGTCCATAGACGAAGAACTTGCTCATATGGTCCAGTTTCAGATGGCTTATCAAGCCAACGCCCGTCTGATTACCACTTTCGATGACCTGCTAGACACCGTTGTTAACCGAATGCTGCGTTAGGAGGAAAAAAGATGCGAATTACTCACCGACAGATGACCCGATCGCTACTGCATAACATCCAGACCAATCTAGCTCAGATGGGACGGCTGCAGCATCAGCTATCATCAGGAAAGGTCATATCCCGCCCCTCGGATGATCCGGTGAAGGTAGCCAGGGTGATGGGGCAAAACACTCACCTTGCCCGCATAGACCAATATCAAAAAAATATAGATGCGTCAACATCGTGGATGCAGCTGACCGAAGAATCGATGGACCGCATGGGCGATGTGCTCCAAAGAGCAAGAGAACTTGCCCTGGCGGGCGCAACGAGCACCTTGTCGGCTAGTGCCCGGGAGGCCTTGGCTTTAGAGCTTAACGGACTGACTTCTACGCTTGTCCAAATAGGAAACAGCACCTATGAAGGACGATATGTCTTCGGCGGGCATCAAACCATGTCTCCTCCTTTTGATCGCGACATGGAAAGACTAGAAGAAGGGCTCGATGCAAGCGTGGCTTACTCAGGAGACAGCGGGAAAATCCGCTGGGAGATATCCCCGGGGGTGAAGGTAACCGGCAACATCACGGGTGAAGAATTGTTTTTAGAAACCGATTTGTTTGCGGTTTTGGACGGTTTAACCAATGCCTTGCGAAAAGAAGAACTCGATCAGATCCAAACGGGGATTGAACAAGTGACAACAGGGTTGGATCATTTGCTGGATAAACGGGCGTCATTGGGAGCCGTTTCACAAGGGCTAAATTTGATGAGCGAGAAATATGAAGATGAGAAACTGAATTTTAAAGAACTTCGCTCCAAGCTGGAGGATATCGATTTTGCGAAAACCTATATGAACTACGCCGTCTTGGAGAATATCTACAGGGCTTCGATTTCCATGGGAGCAAGAATCATTCAGCCTAGCCTGCTTGACTTTCTTCGTTAGGTGCGGGTAAAAAAGGGAGGAAAAGCGGTTGGAATCAAACAAGAAGACAAAAGGGGTATCTTTAAACATAGAAAAGGGACTGCCGGGGTTTGAAGATGTCAAAGAGTATCAGCTCA
>SLNR01000148.1 GCA_007132905.1 Candidatus Sumerlaeota bacterium
TGTCGGCTGCCAACAGAAGCATAGACAGAATCCAGGAAGCCCGTGAAAAAGTAGGGGTAGGAAAAATATCCGGAGCTGTTGGTACCTATGCCAATGTCAATCCTCAAGTGGAGAAATATGTGTGCAAAAAGCTAGGTCTAAAATCCATGGATGTGTCGACGCAGATCGTACCTAGGGACATCCATGCTGATTTCATGAGTGCCCTTGCTCTTACTGCCGGGATTTTGGATCAGATGGCCACTGAGATTAGGAATTTGCAAAGAACAGAAATACGTGAGATGGAAGAGCCCTTTGCCCATGGGCAAAAAGGTTCTTCGGCTATGCCGCACAAGAAAAACCCTGTTAACTGTGAGCAAATTTCCGGTCTTAGCCGAGTCATACGCTCAAATCTTGCAGCCTGCTTGGATAATATCCCTCTGTGGCATGAGCGCGATATCAGTCATTCTTCTGTCGAAAGAGTGATCCTTCCCGACACTAGTATTCTGATGGACTATTTATTATTTCGACTGAACAAGGTAATCGGTGATCTTGATGTCCATCCGGAAAACATGGATAAGAATTTGAATCAAACAGGAGGACTTATCTATTCACAAAAGCTTCTGCTTGCTTTAGTGGAAAAAGGAGAAAGCAGAGAACATGCTTATGATCTTGTGCAGCGTTGTGCTCTTAAAGCCCAAGATGGCAGCGTTTCTTTTGTAGAGATGGTAAAAAAGAACGAAGACATAACAGCTATTCTTTCCCCTCGGGAAATAGAGACATGCTTTGATCTTCAGTATCACTTAAAACACATTGATGAGATCATGGCACGTTTTGGGATCAAATGAGAAACGAAAAGACAAGAAGATATGGGAACCTTTAAGATGAGATTGTTTATGTCAATAATACGGAATAAGCCCAGGGAAGAACTCATCGGCTCACAAATAAAGATAATCAGCTGCAGAAAGGGGCTGACATACCGTGTTTTCACGACAGCTGTTTAGAAAACGGCATTTTATAAGCGGTTTGGGCTGAAGATCAGCCGGTTGTATTGTACTAAGGAATTTGCAGAGGGTTATGGGTTTTTGTCCAGGGACGGTTTTTCGGTTAAAGAAGTTAATCTTGCGGGCCTTTTTCTTGTTGAAGAAACAGGTGCCAGTAAAGAAATATAATGCTCCGGTAGGAGGCGTTGTGATGCTAAAAGGAATAAGTTGTGATTTTGAAGACAAATTTCGCGAAGAATGCGGTGTTTTTGGAGTCTATGCTCCGGGACAGGATGTAGTGGGCATGACTTACCTGGGTCTGTTTGCCCTTCAGCATCGGGGCCAGGAAAGCGCTGGGATTGCGGTGACAGATGGTGAAAATATGGAGATGGAGAAGGATATGGGCCTGGTTTCCCAGGTTTTTGATGAGAAAAGCCTGTCGGAACTGGCTGATTTTGGCGGTACGATTGCCTGCGGTCATGTGCGTTATTCCACAGCAGGATCTAGTCATCCGGTCAATGCACAACCTTTGGTTGCCCGCTATCGGCATGGCGCTTTGGCATTATCCCATAACGGAAATATTGTAAATGCTTCAAAACTGCGACAAGAGTTAGAAGACAAAGGGCATATGTTTCAGACTACTACTGACAGTGAAGTCATCGCCAGCTTGATTGCCCAGGTGGGGAAACCGTCCGTCGAAGAAGCCATAGAGGCCTGCATGGATGACATAAGAGGTGCTTATGCACTGGTTTGCATGACAAAAGATAAGCTCATAGGCGTGCGGGACCCTAAAGGGATTCGACCTTTATGTGTTGGTCGGCTGCCGGAAGGCGGATATGTGCTAGCTTCTGAAACCTGCGGGCTTGATGTGGTAGGGGCAGAATACTTGGAAGATGTGAAACCGGGGGAGATGGTCATTATTGACCAGTCCGGCCTGCGGAAAAAGGAAATCAGCACATCTAAACAAAAAGCTTTCTGTATCTTTGAGTTTATCTATTTTGCCAGGCCGGATAGCGATATAGACGGAAGCAATGTACATATGATGAGAAGGAAATTCGGAGCTGAATTGGCTCGTGAACATCCAGTGGAGGCAGACTTAGTAATTCCGGTTCCGGATTCAGGGATCTCGGCCGCAGTAGGATTTGCTCATGAATCGGGTATAACTTATGCCGAAGGATTGATCAAAAACCGTTATATTGGGCGGACTTTTATTCTCCCAAGTCAAAACCTTCGGGAAACATCGGTGAGAATCAAATTGAACCCCATCAAAAAAGTGCTGGAAGGGAAAAGGGTTGTGGTCATTGACGACAGCATTGTACGGGGGACCACCAGCGCCAAAATTGTTCAGATCCTAAAAGATGCAGGCGCAAAAGAGGTGCATATGCGTATTAGTTCACCTCCTGTGATGTATCCTTGTCACCTGGGCATCGATACCAGAAGCAGTTCTGAACTCATTGCCTACAGTCATTCGCCGGAAGAAATCAGATCTATCATTGGTGCTGACAGTTTGGGATATCTAAGTATTGAGGGGCTCTATCAAGCTTCCGGATTGAGCTTACATGATCACTGTGCCGCCTGTTTTGACGGAGAGTATCCTTTTCAATTAGAGGAATGATAAAACCGACAAGACATCCTTGATTGATAACCAGAATGTTTTAATAAGGAGCGTGAGCAAGGCATGAACGACCAAAAGGGTTTGAGCTATCGCGAGGCCGGAGTGGATATTGAGGCTGGGAATAAAGCGGTCGAAAGAGTAAAGCCTCATGCAAAGAGGACCTTTCGTCCGGAAGTATTATCGGATATAGGGGGATTTGGAGGGTTGTTTTCGGTTCCCAAAGGGTATAAAGAACCGGTGCTTGTGTCCGGAACCGATGGAGTAGGTACCAAACTGAAGATTGCTTTCATGATGGATAAACATGATACGGTCGGTCAAGATGTGGTTGCCTACTGTGTAAACGACGTCGTCGTACAAGGAGCAGAGATTCTTTTTTTTCTAGACTATATTGGAATTGACCAGCTTGATCCTGACAAGGTAGAAGCTATTGTAAAAGGAGTCGCCGACGGTTGCGAGCAGGCTGGCTGTGCTTTGTTGGGCGGAGAAACGGCTGAACTGCCCGGTTTTTATAAAGAAGGAGAGTATGATTTAGTGGGATTTTGCGTCGGGGCGGTAGAAAAAGACCAAATTATTGACGGCTCTACGGTAGCCCCCGGGGACGTCATTTTAGGATTAGGTTCGTCGGGGCTTCACAGCAGCGGTTATTCCCTGGCTCGTAAAGCCGTGCTGGAGATGGCAGGATATACTGTAAAGGATCATGTAGAAGAGTTAGGGACAACCGTCGGAGAAGAAATGCTGGTGCCTACCCGTATTTATGTGAAACCTCTTCTTTCTTTGTTGAACAAGGTTAAAGTCAAAGGGATTTCGAATATTACAGGCGGGGGGTTTAATGACAACATTATCCGTATTCTGCCGGATGGTGTCGAGGCAAGGATCAAAAAGGGCAGCTGGCCGATACAGCCCATTTTCCCATTTATCCAGCAATGCGGACAGGTGGAAGAAAGCGAAATGTACCGCACATTTAATATGGGCATCGGTATGGTTGTCATCGTTGCTAAAAATGAGGAGGAGCAAGCTGTCGGTCTTCTTCGTGAGCATGGAGAAAAAATATACCGAATTGGAGAAATAGTCCAAGGAGAAAAAGGGGTCAAGATCGAGTAAGCGAGGTGGATTGCGTGGATAATATTCGAGTTTCCGTGTTAGTATCCGGCGGTGGGACTAATTTGCAGGCCCTCATCGACCGATTAGAAAAAGGAGACATTCATGCTGAAATTATAAAAGTCATTAGTTCCAGAAAAAAAGCGTTTGCGCTGGAAAGAGCGAAAAAGCACCATATTTCTCATGAAGTAATTCGACCGAAGGATTTTGATAAAGAAGCAGATTTTAGCCAGGCACTCCTAGACAGTTTGGTACGGTCTCGTACAGACTTGGTACTTTTGGCGGGTTTTATGTCGGTGTTGGGGCCGGCGGTTGTCCGTCATTATCGAAATCGGATTATGAATATTCACCCTTCTTTGATTCCCTCTTTTTGCGGAGCGGGCATGTTTGGAGAACGAGTTCACCGGGAAGCTTTGAAATATGGTGTGAAGATTAGCGGATGCACCGTAATGTTTGTGGATGAAGGGGTTGATACAGGGCCGATTATTCTGCAGGCGGCTGTGCCGGTGAAAGACAATGATACGGTAGATACGTTACAGAAAAGAGTTTTACAAGAAGAACACCGTCTTTACCCAGAGGCAGTGAAGCTATTTGCCGAAGGCAGGCTTGTGGTTTCCGGAAGGCATGTAAAAATTTTACCTGTGGATAAAGATGGGAGGGAGGAGATAAAATGGTAAAAAGAGCCTTGATTAGTGTGTCCGACAAAAATGGAATTATCGGTTTTGCTCGCGGTTTGTCGGATTTAGGCATTGAAATCATTTCCACCGGCGGAACCGCTGCTCTTTTAAAAAAAGAAGGTGTACCGGTAAAGTTGGTTTCGGAAGTGACTGGTTTTCCAGAGATTTTAGACGGACGGGTCAAAACACTGCAACCGGCCATCCATGGAGGAATTTTGGCGGTCCGCGGTAACGCTGAGCATGCAGAAATGATGGCAGAGCATGGAATCAAACCTATTGATCTGGTGGTTGTCAATCTGTACCCTTTTAAAGAGACGATTAGCAAAAAGGATGTCACGATCAATGAAGCCATCGAGAATATTGATATAGGAGGCCCTACCATGGTCAGGGCTGCCGCAAAAAACCATCATGATGTTACAGTGGTGGTTAATCCAAAACGATATAACGAAGTTTTAGCAGAAATAAAGGAAGAGGGGAATACCAAAGGAGCCACCAGGCTGCGTTTGGCCGTAGACGCTTTTGAACACACAGGCCAATATGACGCCCTAATTGGACAATACTTGAATAAAGCAGATGAAAAAGCACCCAAATTTCCCGAAACATTAAATCTAACTTTTGAAAAGGGTGAGGAATTAAACTACGGCGAAAACCCCCATCAAAAAGCAGCGTTTTATCGGGAACTGCTGCCAAAATTTCCTTCTGTGAGCAGTGCTTCTCAGCTTCACGGGAAAAAAATGTCCTTTAACAATGTCAATGATGCGAATGCAGCTTTGGAATTGGTTAAGGAGTTTGAAGCCCCCGCAGTTGTGGCAGTAAAACATGCAAATCCCTGTGGAGTGGGGGTTGGTGCAGATTTGAAAGAAGCTTACCAAAAAGCCTATGAGAGTGATCCTATATCCATTTTTGGGGGCATAATCGCGGTGAATCGCACTATGGAAGAAGATACAGCCCGTGCCATTCATGAAATATTTGTAGAAATTATTTTAGCCCCTGGGTTTACGCCCAAAGCTTTGAAGGTTTTATCTCAAAAAAAGAACATTCGTCTTTTGGAAGTAGGTCCTGTTAAACCCTCCTCAGAAGGTTTTTGGGACATGAAAAAAGTGAACGGAGGGTTGCTTGTCCAGGATGCAGACACTGCTTTGATTACGCCAGAAGCATGGGAGACTGTTTCAAAAAGAGAACCTACAGAAAAAGAAAAGCAAGATCTTTTATTTGGCTGGAAAATAGTCAAACATACCAAATCAAACGCGATAGTACTCGTAAATAACACCGCCACAGTCGGTGTAGGAGCAGGCCAGATGAATAGAGTAGGTTCAGCGCAGATCGCGGCGGCCCAGGCAAAGGAAAAAGCAAAGGGCTCCGTGATGGCATCCGATGCTTTCTTCCCCTTCCCTGATGCTGTGGAGACAGCGGTCCAAGCAGGGGTTACTGCCATTGTGCACCCCGGAGGGTCGGTGAGGGATGAAGATTCTATCGCCGTGGCGGATAAGCATGATGTGGCTATGATGACAACCGGAATGAGACATTTTCGACATTAGCATCAATAAAGGAAGGGATTGTTGCGATATGAAAATTCTGGTCATTGGGGCTGGAGGCCGGGAACATACACTGTTATGGAAGCTTTCTCAAAGTCCTCTCGTCAGCAGGCTTTATTGTGCTCCAGGAAACGGCGGGACAGCAAAGATTGCAAAAACAGTGCCCGTCAAAGAGCATGAGATAGAAGCGCTGGCAGAATATGCCGAAAAAGAAAAGATTGATCTAACGGTGGTTGGGCCAGAAGCGCCTTTGGTCTTGGGTGTGGCCGATGTGTTTCGTAAGCGGGGGTTAATGTTATTTGGTCCAAGTCAAAAAGCGTCCGTGCTGGAAGGAAGCAAGATATTTGCTAAAAATCTGATGCAAAAGTACAGAATTCCCACAGCAGAATTTGCTGCCTGCTCAACGGTTGATGAAGCCATGGGCTCACTCGACCGCTTTGGCTTTCCGGTTGTGATCAAAGCTGATGGCTTAGCTGCCGGCAAAGGGGTAATTATTGCAAAAACCAGGCTTGAGGCAGAAAAAGCAGTGCAGCAAATCATGGTGGAGAAGGCCTTTGGAGATGCGGGCGAGGAAGTTTTAATTGAGGAATGTTTAAAAGGAGAAGAGGTGTCCGTTTTAGCGTTTACCGATGGCAAAGATGTGATTCCCATGGTTTCTTCACAGGACCATAAAAGGATATTCGACGGCGACCAGGGACCGAACACAGGCGGGATGGGTGCTTATTCTCCTGCGCCGGTGTATACACCGGAGATTGCCAAAGAAGTGGAAAAAGACATTTTAACCCCTACTGTCGAGGCAATGGCCAAGGAAGGGATTCCTTATGAAGGGGTGCTTTATGCAGGCCTGATGATCACCGAGGAGGGGCCAAAGGTTTTAGAATACAACGCTCGCTTCGGTGACCCGGAAACACAAGTCATACTGCCCCGTTTAAAAACGGATCTGGCAGAACTTATGTTAAAAGTGTGTGGTCATGGTTTGAAAGGACTTTCTTTAGAATGGACGGACATGGCGTGTGTATGTGTTGTGTTGGCTTCCGGAGGATATCCCCGCCGTTACGAAACCCAAAAGCGAATTCAAGGATTAGCAGAGGTTGAGTTGATGGAAGAAGTACACATTTTTCATGCGGGTACAAAGGAGTTTGAGGGGGATTTGGTCACGGCCGGCGGGCGAGTACTAGGCGTGACTGCGCTTGGTGGTACGATTACAGAAGCGATCGATAAAGCTTATGCTGCGGTGGGCAAAATACACTTTAAAGAGATGATGTATCGAAGTGATATCGGCCATCGCGCTTTAGAGAAGCGAAAAGAATAAGAATAGACGGCCCGTCGGGGCCGTCTATCAAGTTTTTCGACATAAAAATCTTTTTTATTCTCGAGTGAGCTGGTCCCAAAAAGTTTCCAGGTCATCCTGCATACCTTCCCAGAAATTTTCGTCTATTTCCGAAAGATCCTGCATTTTTTCTACACCATCTCGATATTTTTTTTGCAGAGAATCCAGTTTTTTGGCTAAAACGGTCCTTTCTTCGGCAGAGGATTTTTCCATTTTCGCTTTTATAGCGATAATTGAAGTTTTTATTTCTTGAAGTCTTTCATCGACCTTGGTTAAATATTCGTTTTTGTCTGTCATCATAGGAACCACCTCCAAGGCATGTCCTGTGTACACAATTAGCATTTTGTTATACAATGTATTTTTGTAAAGCCTATCTTTGAGCTCATTATACCGTAGTGCGAATTGACTGTCAATTTCAAGCCTAGCTTATTAATTTGCGGGCGGATTCCGTCAAAAAAATGATCAAGAAGAAAACATAAAACTGTGCTTGGGTGTTCATTAATCTTAATAAGACTTATAGCGATCCATGTTGTACTTATACCTAGATAGGCTTGGGTGAAGTTTTCATAAGGGAGTTGTGTGTGCTGTGGAATCATTTCTGATGGCCGCCGCCGTCACTTTGGTATTGGTATTTTTAGTGATCAATATCATTCAGAAAAAGCCGAGAGCCTGGCTGCCTTTTATTGCCGCTCTCGTTATCGCTGGATTGGTTTACCTTCTGCAGTTAACGGGCTGGCTTGAGGGGGCTGTATCTTTTACCCTGGGTGACGAGGTTTTTGTGATTTTTCGATTTGCAAGTCACCCATACAGCCGTTTGGCTGCTTTTGGGCTAATCGTTGCCGGTTCCCTGTCTGTTTTATTTGGCTTAGAGCAATCTAGGCCGTTGGATCAAACACTTTCTTTATGCGCTATAGCATGTGGCGTGGGGGCCACTTATGCAGCTGACTTCATTACCCTGTTTTTCTTCTGGGAGATGGTGACGGTTTTTACTGCCGGCCTGATTTTATGCAACACCAAACATTTGGATACCTGCCCCGTCTTTCCGCTGGGATTTAGGTATTTGGTGGTGCACTTGACGGGAGGCGTCCTATTACTATTTGGGATACTGCAGCATTTTCAGCAAACGGGATCCTTCTCGGTGGCAGCACCGGAGGCGGGGCTTGTTTTCTTTTTGCTGGGGATTGGCATTAAAGCAGTGTTTATTCCTTTTCATGTCTGGGTGTTGTGGGGATATCCGAATGCTTCGCTTTTTTCAAGTGTTGTGTTAGCCGGACTTTCCACCAAGATTGGTGTCTATGCCGTGGCAAGGATTCTTCCGCCTATGGATCTGATTGTCATGATGGGGGCAAGCATGGCTGTGATAGGAGTCATTTCGGCCTTGGCTCAGAAAAACTTGCGAAAGCTGCTGTCCTATCATATTATCAGCCAGGTGGGTTATATGGTCGCGGGCGTCGGTTTGGGGATCTCGTTGTCCATCGATGGTGGACTGCTTCATATGATCAATCATATGCTCTATAAATCGCTTCTTTTCATGTGTGCGGGCACGGTGCTTCACTGCATTGGCACAGAAGAAATGGATGAGCTGACAGGCGCAGGGCAAAAAGACAGACAGGAAATGGATGCTGAAAAAAAACCCGTTTGGAAGTTAGTGCCCTTTGCGTTTATCGGCGCTTTGATAGGATCTTTGGCTATTTCAGGAGCTCCCCCTTTTAATGGCTATGTCAGTAAATATACACTTAAATCAGCTTTTGAAGGGATCGAACCTGCGGCTTTTATGTTAACGATGGCTAGTATCGGTACAGCTCTGTCATTTAGTAAATTTGTTTTTTACGGTTTTTTTAAAGCCAGAGGAAGTATGAGGCGGTCTCCTTCTTTGTCGATGAAGGTAGGGGTTTTCGCGGTTTCTTCCTTATGCCTTGCTTTGGGTATCAGACCAGAGCTGATAAGTTCGCTTCTCCCTTACGAATCGTTGCTGAATGTGTATACGGTGGAGGGGATAAGATATGCTTACCTGCTGATTTTCACGGGAGCAGCGACCTTTGCCCTTTTGTCCAAGATATTAGTTTCGCAAAAACTAATATCAATATTCGAGCGGTTCAGTGTAGAAAATATAATTTTTCAAAAGGTCGCGCCAACTTGTACAAGAGCAGGCAATCAAATTTGGTGCGCCCTGGAAAAAAAAGGAGAACCAGCTTATGAAAGGATGGCAGAATACTTGATTGTGACTTTGGTGGTGTTTCTAGTTGCCGTGGTCTTTTTGTATTCGGGAAGGATGCCTTGATGAAAAGTTTTCACTTCGGGGTGAATACCAGGGAAAAAAGGGACAAGTACAATCTGAATTTACAGAAATGTGCCGATCAAGAAGAAGGTCAAAATGAAAACTCGCAAGCCTGCTATTGTTGGCAGCGGTTATACTGGTTGCAGGATGTGTTGAGAAGCCTGAAAAACTGGACTTTTATTTTGATTTTACTGAAGATGCACAAGGTGAGAGGGAGATTTTAACGATTACCCCGCCGATTACAATCCAAAGATTTATGAATTGGCTTTTTCCCACGAGCCTCTGCCGGAAGAACTTGAAATAGACGGGAAAGGGTTAATGCTGCAAGGGCATGGCCGCAACGACGACCTCTTTATGCACATCCGAAAGCAGATCTCTGAATTAGAGCCCGTTATGAGTATGAAATCTTCATTGAGGCGACATTTGCCGCGGATGCTCCGGCGAAAGCAGTAGGAATCGGTGGTCCTCCGGGAGAGTCCGTCTTTGTAAAAGTCGGGGCGGCAGAGGAGGAGCCGATTCCTATAGAGACTATGGAGATGGGAATTCCTTATTATTTAATCAATGTCGACAAAGGAAGTCAAAGCGAGGGAGGAAAAAAGGCGGTTGTGGTTGGAGATGCAGCAAAACCGACCTGTGATGAATTTTCTGTCTACGAATTAAAGACACTGGAAAACCGAAATGAGCCTCTTTCCCTTCGTTCTGATGAAGGGGAAAACTACGGGTATTTGTGGGAACAGATTCAGGTTTTGAAGGTATGGCAGTTTTGTATTATATCCAAGTTCATGTCGAGATGCCCCCGCTGACAGGTTCAAAAAACAGCTTTTCCAACAGCTATTGAAATTACTCGGTAATACTATCACATGATGGAAAAACAAGATAACAGCGGCGACAAAACATTTGAAAGAGAAAAACAGCGGGGTTTGATCGAGATGCGATCAGTGTGAGGATAGTAAAAGGGACATTGCCGCAGCTATTTCCAGCACGATAGAAAACACAAAAGAGAAGAGGTTTAAAAAAGTGGAGTCTATATGGATAACCGCCTTGATCGTTTTGGTGGGAGGATTCTTACTGAAAAACATAGTAGACCAAAAGCCCGGGGCCTGGCTTCCTTTCATAGCTGCTCTTGCCATCGGGGGGTTGGTTTCCCTGCTTCAGGTTACGGGCTGGCTGGAAGGAGCGGTCTCTTTTACTTTGGGGCGCGAAGTCTATGTATTATTTCAATTTGCCGCCCACCCATACAGCCGCCTGGTTGCTTTTGGAATCATAGTTTCGGGAACGGTGGCTGTTTTATTTGGCTCGCAACAAGCTAGATCTTTGGATCAAGCCCTTTCTATTTGTGCCATTGTGTGTGCTGTGGGAGTGAGTTATGCAGCCGACTTCATTACTCTTTTCTTCTTCTGGGAAATGGTGACGGTCTTTACGGCCGGAATGATTTTTTGTAATACAAAACACCCGGATGATTGTCCTGTTTTTCCCTTAGGCTTGCGATATTTGATAATTCACTTGACGGGCGGGCTTTTTTTACTGTTCGGTGTGATGCAGCATTTTATCCAGACAGGGTCATTTATGATAACAAGACCGGAGGCGGGCCTTATCTTCTTTTTTTTGGGGATAGGGATCAAAGCGGCGTTTATTCCTTTTCATGTGTGGGTGCTTTGGGGGTATCCGAATGCTTCGCTTTTTTCCAGTGTGGTGTTAGCCGGGCTTTCTACGAAAATCGGGGTCTATGCTGCAGTTAGGATTCTTCCCCCTATGGATCTGATTGTTGTGATGGGTGTAGGCATGGCGTTGGTAGGCATTTTCTCGGCCCTGGGTCAGAAAAATTTACGAAAGCTTCTCTCCTACAGCCTGGTGAGCCAGGTCGGATTTATCATGACAGGCATTGGGCTTGGAAGTTATCTGTCCTTGGATGGGGGGCTTTTTCATATGATTAATCACATGTTTTATAAATCACTGCTTTTCATGTGTGCCGGTACTGTTTTTTACTGCATAGGGACAGAAGAGATGGATGAGTTGGCAGATGATGATTCAAAATACGAAGAAAAGCCCGGCGATCCAGAAAAAAAGCCTGTTTGGAAACTTGTCCCTGTGGCTTTTATGGGGGTTTTAGTCGGCTCTCTCACCGCAGCCGGCGTCCCCCCTTTCGGCGGCTATGTAAGCAAGTACTTATTAAAAGCAGCCTTTGAAGGTGTTGAACCCGCAGCCGCGGCCTTGACGGCGGCAAGCATTGGTACCATCATCGTGTTAAGTAAATTTGTCTATTATGGTTTTATCAAGGCCAGAGGAAAAATGGTTAAACCACCTTCTTTGTCGATGAAAACAGCCATTTGTATCGCTTTATCTTTCTGTCTTGTTTTGGGTATTTGGCCTGAGATAATGAGTTCGCTTCTTCCGTTCGGTACGGTATTGAATGTGTATACTGCAGATGGGATAAGAAATGCTCTAATGATGTTTTTTGTGGGAATAATAATCTTTGTTTCTTTAATCGGAGTGCTTCAATCGCCAAAGACTGTCTCTTTGTTTGAGCGGCTGAGTATTGAACAGTTAGTATTTCGCAAAGCAGCCCCATTTTGCAATAGAATAGGCAACCGGGTTTGGCGTGTCCTTGAAGAAAAAGGAGTCCCTTCTTATAAAAGAATGGCGGAGTATTTGATTGTGACTTTAGTATTGTTTTTGGTTGTCATCGTATTTTTTTATGCCAGAAGAGTCCCTTGACCGAAATAGTTTTGCAAAATTGAGGAGTTTCTACTTGCAAAAAACATGCTAACAGCATAGATGAGATTTTATATTGAAAAAGGACTTCGTTTATTGATCAAAGAATAATAGATAGCGATAGGTTTGTGAAACGATTCGCAAGAATAAAAAACCAGTTATTTGCTAAGTGAGGGTAAAGAATCTATTCAGAACAAGCGAAAAGACATTACAATTAAAAAGACATTACCTGATGAGAAGATGCCTGGTAAAACACAAAAAGACAGGCAATCATTTCCAATCCGCTCCGATCAAGAATGGATTTACAATAATTAGAAGAGATTTCGTTCGTTGGCAAAATAAATAAGTTGGCTTAAGCTTGACAACTACTACATGGAAGTTTTTTGATTTTCAGCGTTTTTAAGAATTTGGGTTAGTTTCCGGGCATAAAGTCAGATCGCAAAAGATAGTCAAGCAATACTTTTGGTTTGTTTTATGGTAAAGTGCGGGTCGTGTTTGTAAAATTTTGAACATGATTGTGTACTGCGCGAAAAAGGTTGGGTGTGATAGAATGAAACAAGCAAAAAAGAGAGATTAGAGTTAGTTTAATCTAGATGTACGGCCAAGTACCTAGGGTAAAGATTTACAGCCTTCCTTGCAAAATATCTTTCAAAATAGAGAGAAAGCAAAAAA
>SLNR01000157.1 GCA_007132905.1 Candidatus Sumerlaeota bacterium
GCAAAAATCTGGGGCAGAATGGAAGATATTTTGATTGATTTCTTTTATCATTTGACAGGTCAATTAGCCGGACCTTATATAACCGGTTTCTTTCTCATGATTATTGGAATTATCATCATTGCCTATTCGATGCACAGACTGATCCAATCAATAATGAATACTTTGTTTCCGGATAGTCCTGGCCGATTGACAGAAGCTCTTTATCATAAAAGATATTTAAAGAGGGGGCCAAAAGTTGTTGTCTTCGGTGGCGGTACCGGACTGAGCACTTTGCTTAGAGGTTTAAAATCCTACACTAGTAATGTAACTGCTGTTGTTACGGTAGCTGATGATGGGGGAAGCTCCGGCCGCCTTAGAAAAGAGTTTGGTATTTTGCCCCCGGGCGACTTTCGAAATTGTTTGGTGGCGCTTGCCGATACAGAACCATTAATGGAAGAGTTGTTTCAGTATCGGTTTACCCATGGAGAAGGATTGACAGGACATAGTTTTGGGAATCTTTTTATAGCAGCTATGACTGATATTGCAGGGGATTTTGAATCGGCTGTCCGGCAATCTAGTACCGTTTTGGCCGTAAGAGGGCATGTGCTGGCTTCTACTCTGGAGAATGTTCAAATAAGTGCTGAATACGATGATGGAACGATTATTCGGGGAGAGTCAAAAATATCCGAGCAGGGAAGGCCAATTAAAAAATTGCTGATGGAGCCAGAAGACGCCACAACATCAGAACAGGTAAAAACGGCCGTAAGGGAAGCCGATTTAATTGTTCTGGGACCGGGAAGTCTGTATACAAGTGTCATAACGACTCTTCTTGTCAAGGATATCCGAGAAGAAATCCAAAAAGCCAAATCTGCCAAAGTGTACATTTGTAATGTGATGACGCAGCCTGGTGAAACCGATGGCTATCGAGCAGAAGACCATTTGCAGGCTGTAATTGAGCACGGCGGGGAAGGAATTGTGGATACGGTCGTTGTAAATAACGAAGAAGTTCCGGAAGAATTAGCTGAAAAATACAAAGAAACAGATGCATTCGAAGTCAAATACCAAAGAGATTCTCTGCAGGAATTAGGAGTCCAAGTGGTAGAAGAATCTTTGATTTCAAAAGAAGAATTTGCCAGGCATGATTCCGACAAGCTAGGTGAGCTGGTGTATCAACTAGCGATGAGAAAGAAAATAAGCGCCGGAAACCCTTTTATGGGTCTATTAGCGAGGGCAGCTCCTAAATTTTTGGCTCGTTATTATCATACCGGGCAGTAAAGCAGGTGATGTTCTTGTCCTTTTCACAGAAAACAAAGAATGAATTAGCCAAGGTAATTTCTGAAAAGCCTTGCTGTCAATTGGCGGAATTAGCAGCTTTGATTCGCTCCATAGGGGTGCTTCATCTTTACGAAAAACGAATGTCCTTGTCGTTTCATACCGAGAATTCAGCTGTCGGAAGAAAAATATTTCAGCTGCTAAAGAAAAATTTTTCCCTTTCCCCGGAAATCATTGTACGCCGTCAACTTTTGTTAAGAAAAAACAATGTCTATGAAATATTAATCGATGATAAGCAGGCTGTTCGCAATGTACTTGAAAAATTGAACAAAGAAGATGCTTTATATACTAATCTTCGTTTAGAAGATGAAAAAATGATAAAAAAACCCTGTTGTCAGCGAGCTTATTTAAGGGGTGCTTTTTTAGGGAGCGGGTCCCTTTCCAACCCCGAAAAGACTTATCATCTTGAAATAAGCGGGGATGAAGATCATTACTGCGGCATGGTCATGAAGTTGATGAAGTCTTTTAAACTTCGAGTGGGTATGAATAAGCGCAAAGATTACTGTGTAGTTTATCTAAAGGATGCGGAAGCCATTGTTACTTTTTTAAACCTTACCGGTGCTCATACGGCACTTCTTGATTTGGAAAGCATTCGAGTGATGAAAGAAGTCCGCAATGATATTAACCGGCTTGTCAATTGTGAAACAGCCAATCTCAGCAAAACAGTGGCGGCGGCTGTGGAGCAAAAGGGACTGATCCATTACATTGACAATACCGTCGGCATAGACTCTCTTCCCGAGAACTTGCAAGAAATCGCTCGACTAAGGATCATTCATCCGGAAGCAAGCCTTAAAGAATTAGGAGAGCTATTAGACCAACCTTTAGGGAAATCAGGAGTACGGCATCGGATGGATCGGATAAAAGATATGGCCGAAAAAATTATGAAAAGGAATAAAAAAAAGGCAGGTGATGACTCTGATGAGAGAGCCACAAAGCAGGACCATTGAAGTGGATGTCAGGCTTTACTCCCCTTATAACGATGAGTCAGAAGAAGATACCTTGAAAGTGAGAGTAAAAGAGCCGGCAAAAATCAAAACGGTTCTTCAAGCTCTTTTTGAGAAACATCAAAAGTTGGGTGAGTCAGTACCTGCTTTTGAGAATGAGGAGTCTTTTTTAAGGGAGATCCTGCTTTTAAAGGGGGATGTCATTGCCGATTTATCGGACTCTGTCGAAGACGGAGAAACCATCCATGTATTGCCTGCTATCGTAAGTGGATGATACTATGAAATGGCAAAAAGGCATGAAAAGGTCGGCTGGGAAAGTGCCTGTTTAGGAGGACACGATATGGAAGTGTATGCTCTAGTCGGTTCAAGTGGTACGGGGAAAAGCCACCGTGCACAGGTGGTTGCCCATGAACATAATATTGAATTAGTCGTGGATGATGGACTGCTCATTAAAGGAAACAAAGTTATCTCCGGTTTTTCTGCGAAAAGAGAAACGACAAAGATGGGTGCGGTGCGAAGGGCGCTTTTTTCCGAACAGGATCACGCCGGCGATGTGAAAAAGAAGATTGATGAGATTAATCCGGAGAAAATACTCATTTTGGGGACTTCTGAGAATATGGTAAGAAAGATCGCAGAAGTCTTAAAACTTCCGCCTCCAAAAGAAATCATCAATATTGAAGATGTTGCCTCCCCCCTTGAAATCAGCCAGGCGAAAAGAATTCGTCTGCAAAGGGGCACTCATGTTATCCCTGCTCCAACCTTTGAAGTGAAGAAGGGGTTTTCCGGGTACCTGCTCAATCCCATGCAGGTATTTTTAAAGAAGAAGTCCGAGGTTGAAGAGATAAGAGTGGTTGAAAAATCGGTGGTCAGACCTACCTACAGTTCGTTGGGAAAGTTTTTTATTGCGGATAATGTGATTATGGCCATTGCGGCCAAGGCTTGTGAAGGCTCTGAGGGCATTGCCAAAGTAGGCAGGGTAACCATCGACACCAGCGCAGACGGAATTGTCCTCCATATCGATGTATCTATTCGATATGGTGCTCTCATTCAGGAAACACTTACCATGGCTCAACGCTTTGTAAAAGAGATGGTGGAGCATACAACGGCACTTAATGTTTTGGCAGTGAATATTA
>SLNR01000101.1 GCA_007132905.1 Candidatus Sumerlaeota bacterium
CACTTCAGCCAAATTCGGGCCCGGGCGTCTTTTGTCCACAATGGCAATCGGAACCTGAAGTCTCTCGGAAAAATCTCTGGCTCGAGTGACTCCCCCTAAATCCGGAGAAACAACTACTACATCTTCAATGCCTTTCTTTTGGAAATACTCGGCCAATATGGGTACCCCCGACAAATGATCTACCGGAATGTCGAAAAACCCTTGAATTTGGCCGGCATGGAGATCCATTGTCAGTATGCGATCCGCCCCCGCACTGCTTAAAAGATTGGCTACGAGCTTGGCAGAAATGGGTTCTCTTGGTCTTGTTTTTCTGTCCTGCCTGGCATAACCATAAAACGGGATGACCACCGTAATCCTATCGGCAGAAGCCCTTCGGAAAGCATCGATCATAATAAGCGTCTCTACTAAAGAATCATTTACCGGCATGCAAGTAGGCTGGACTACAAAAACATCAGCCCCCCTGACGCTTTCAGTAATATTGACAAAAATTTCACCGTTGCTAAATCTGCCAACCGAAATGCCGCCTAGTTCCATACCCAAGTTTTCTGCAATTTCTGCCGCTAAGGCCGGATTGGCGTTGCCGCTGAAGACTTTCATCTTCCCATTTTTATCGCCTGACATTCTAATTCTCCTTCCATTTGGGAGTCGGGTGAAGTTATTCCTTCTCTTGCTTACCCTTTCTTTTCTTGACCCAATCAAGTTTGTTTTCTTGCCTTGATCTAGCGATTCCTAGGGCCCCTTCGGGTACTTCTTTGTTTATTGTCGAGCCGGCTGCTATATACGATCCTTTCTTAACGGTCACAGGGGCAATGAGATTTGCGTTGCATCCTACAAAAGCTCCATCTTCCACATTAGTAACGAACTTTTTTTGTCCATCATAGTTGACGAAAATCACCCCGGCCCCTATATTAACCCCTTTACCGATGACCCCGTCTCCCACATAACTTAAATGGGGGACTTTGCTCTTTGGACCAATCGTAGATTTTTTCACTTCCACGAAGGTACCTACTTTCGCGCTTTCGCTCACCACCGTCTCTGGTCGGATATAGGCAAAAGGACCCACAGTCGATCCATCCCCAAGAACACTGTCCATTATAACAGATTGTTCCACCTTTGCGCCAGAGCCAATTTTGGTATTCTTAATTTGCACCTGAGGACCAATTTCTGCATCTTCGCCGATCGCAGTGTTCCCTTGAAGTGTAGTAAAAGGCTTAAGCACAACATCGGCCTCTAAAGAAACGTCTTTGTCGATAAATACGGTGCTTGGATCAATCATGGTTACACCCTCGCTCATCCAATAATTCCTCAATCTATCCTGCATAATTTTTTCTGCTTTAGCTAGTTCCTGCCTCGAGTTAATCCCTGTAATCTCATCAATGTCTTCGGTAGTGACGGTTCCAATTTTCTTTTTGCGATCTCTTAGGATGTGGAAAATGTCCGTCAGATACATCTCGTTCTGCTGGTTGTCAGTTTCCACTTCATCTAAAGCTTCCCACAAAATTTCGATCCGCAGACAATAAATGCCCGTGTTGACCTCGTCGATCCCTCTTTCGTCTTTGGTGGCATCTTTATGCTCTACAATTCTTACTACTTCCCCTTGTTGATTCCGGACGATTCGCCCGTATCCACCGGGATCAGAAAGTCTCGCTGTCAGCACAGTAGCGTCATTTTGTTCTTTTCGATGAGCCTTCATAAGCTTCTCGACTATTGTTTGTGTAAGAAGCGGTGTATCGCCGTAAAGAATCAATACATCACCTTTGTCATTGAACAAAGCCTCTTTGGTTTGCAAAACGGCATGCCCGGTCCCTTTTTGTTCTTCTTGAAGCACATATTCCCATTCATCACCCAAGGCTTCCTTTACCTGTCCGGCTCCATATCCAATCACCAAAAGCGCTCTTTCGATCCCTATTCCGTTTACCGTTTCCAGCACATGAGCTGCCATCGGTTTTCCTGCAATCGGATGAATCACTTTGGGCAATTTAGACTTCATCCTTGTCCCTTTTCCAGCAGCAAGAACCACTGCTACTATGTTTTCCATCCTTTACCCTCCCTGTTTTGTCGGTCACCCCGCATCTTTTGCCCTTCCTTTAGAAAGTCCACGAAAACAAATAATGGAGCACAGGCCCCATTTGCAGAGATCAAAAATGTAACTACTCGTTTTCATTGTACTCATTGAGAACAGCTTTCTCAATCATCTCCCTTGCCTCGCTTGTAATTGGGTGGGCTACGTCTCGAAATTCTCCTGCGGGTGTCTTTCTGCTCGGCATGGCCACAAAAAGCCCATTTTGTCCCTCAATCACTCGGACGTCATGGACAACAAACTCATCATCGAAAGTAATGGAAGCTACCGCACGCATCTTCTTTTCTGTCTGCACCTTTTTCAAACGGACTTCTGTGATATTCACTTTTGCTCACCACCTTTATTCATCCAAACCCATTTGTGCAGTAAGTCGCTTAATCACAAAGGGCCACAGCCTCAATTTCAACCTCGGCACTTCGAGGCAGCTGCGCCACGGCGACGGTGGCTCTGGCCGGCGGGTCTTCTTGAAAATATTTGCCGTATACTTCATTAACAGCCGCGAAATTTCCCATATCGGTAATAAATATGGTTGTTTTCACCACTTTATCAAAGGAAGAACCGGCTGCATCGAGAATGATCTTTACATTTTCAAGCACCTGCTCGGTTTGTGTTTTGATGTCTCCCGTCACTAATTCTCCCGTTTCCGGTGACATGGGTATCTGCCCTGAAACGTACACAAAACCGCCTGCTTTAATGGCTTGTGAATAAGGTCCTATTGCAGAAGGTGCTTTTTTTGTTGCAATTACTTCTTTACTCATTGTTAAACCTCCCTGTCTATTTTCTTTCCCCTTCATTTGAGTCCGAGTGCAAAACTTATATCGTCTCTAGGTTCTCTTTTTTTGCATAAAACTCCTTCAGTTCTCATCCGATATTTCTGAAACCACCCAAGGGCTAGGTGAGATCTTAATCTCGCGATTTCTTTCATCAATTTTGTCTAACACAGCCATAGATATATAATCTGTTACCACCTTTTCCTTTGGCTCTGCCGTCTCGACCAAAACACCGATACCCAACACTTCAGCCTCAAATTCCACCATCAGGTCCATCATCCCTCTTGTAGTTCCCCCGGCTTTCATGAAGTCATCAATGATTAGCACTTTGGCCCCTTCTGGAAGAGCACGTTTTGCCAAAGTCATGCTCTGCATTCTTTTTGAAGATCCCGAAACATAATTGATGCTCACCGAAGATCCTTCGGTTACTTTCGGATCTCTTCGAATAATCACTAAAGGAACATTGAAAGCCTGGGCTGTCATCAAAGCCAATGGAATTCCTTTCGTTTCCACTGTCAACACATAGTCGGGTTTAAGGTGTGAAAACTTTGTTGCAAAAATCTCTCCTGTTTCTTTGGCAAAAAAAGGCGAGAAAACCTGATCGGCCATATAGATAAAACCGCCGGGCAAGATACGGTCGGGAGTAGAAAGCTTTTGGCACATCTCGTCAATAAAATCCGAAATTTCTTTTGTTGATTTATGTGGAAGGTATTTCACACCTCCGGCCGCCCCCGGGAAAGTCTCTATTGAACCCATATCAAACCGGGAAAGGGCCTGTCGAATAATCGTGATATCTTCGCTCACTGTAGATTTGGCTACTTGAAAAAACTCTGTGAAGAATCCCAAAGAAAATAGTCGTTGTGGTTGATCCAATAACTTTTTTGTCATGGCAATGATTCTTTCTCCGCGGCGTAATTTTTCCATGAACACACCTCCGACCTATAAAATCCGAATGTTTACAGAAAAAAAACATTCAACATTCATATACTAAATTGATTTCGCGGTTCTTTTTATAATCCCTCCTTCAAAAAAAGGGACCATTTAGCTCAGCAGCAAATCCTCCGCTGCTTTCATATCTTCTCTTTTATCGACATCCACTCCTATTTCACCGTAAGGAGAAAGAATGGCGACTCCTTTCATGCCAAGAATTTCTGATACTCTCTTTTCAGCCGCAGCAATAGGTAGCGTCTTTGTTATGAAGCGAAAAATGAAACTTAGGCCCAAGATCATCGCTAATTGAAAAGGTTTTTTTCTCATAGCAATAAATTGTTTTGCTTTAGGAAGACTACTTCGTGCCGGCTTTGTCTTCACCAAAAATACATTCCCTCCAGTGAAAACACCTTCTTTCATTTTGATGTAGGTTCTTTTCCCACCCGGATAAAACGCTTCACTCACTTCTTTGGAGTTGATTGGATAGTAAAAGTCAGCCTCTCTCTGTCTGCACTGGCTTATGAAATCTTTAATAGCTTCAGTTGTAATCATGGGTATATCTGCCGTTGCAATCAGAATTTCCTCTTCGTCCGCTAGGTGATTCAATCCTTTTTCAACATTATCCAAAATCGAGCCGCTGTTTTGTATAATTTCCACCTCTGCATACTTCTCTGCCAAGTCTTCTTTTGGGCCTACAATGAGCACTCTCTTTATGTTTGGAACTTCTGCTACGGCCTCTACTACATAATCGATCATTGGTCTGCCGTTAATCTCTATCAAAGCCTCATTGGAGGCATCGCTTACCTCTTTGAATGGACCATCATTGGTTGCTCCTGCGAGGATTAAAGCCGCTGTCATATTATCACTTCCCTGATGTAGCATTATTATAAATAGAAAAGCCTCGTCTTAAACCGTTGCTATCTCCTGTCCGGAATGACTCAGTACCGATTGGTATGCTTGGCCAGGCAGCTTGAAAGCTTCGGCAAAAACCCGATCCGATTGACTTTCCGTCTCGGTTAATGCCACTAATGTCGGGCCGCTGCCCGTCATAAAAACATGAAGGGCTCCTGCCTCACAGAGTTTCTCTTTAAAAGAAGCTAGCTCAGGGTACGTAGCAAAGGTAACCTCTTCAAAAACATTGATCATCTCTTTTACAATTCCTGCCCAATTATTTTGAGATGCTTCCTGCAGCAGCTTGGATATATTCGGGCGCTTGCTTATTTGATCTATCTGCAGCTTTTGGTATGCTCTTTGCGTCGAAACAAAATAAGGCGGCTTCAAAAGAACGATGGGCATTTTCGGCAGGGGTGAAAGTTCCTGAAGTTTTTCACCTCGTCCCGATGCTAACATCGTTCCACCTTTTAGGGAAAAAGGAACATCCGAACCTAATTCTTGGGCAAGTTTCATCAAGTCGCTGCCTTCCATCTTCCCTGAATACAGTCTGTTTAGCCCCACCAGCACCGCAGCAGCATCGGCACTTCCTCCACCAAGCCCGGCGGACAGGGGAATTCTCTTTTCCAATACAATCTCAACATCCGGGGCAGTGTTTGCAAAAGCAAAATAGGCCTCTGCCGCCCTGTATGCAAGATTTCTTCGGTCGCAAGGAAGCCGAGCATGAAGAACGCGAAATGAAAAGCCACTTTTGGTTTTCTTCAGCCTTAATCGATCCGACAACGAAATTGACTGCATTACGGTCAGTATGTTGTGATAACCATCGCTTCTTCTTTCAATCACGTCCAAAGCAAGATTGATTTTGGCTTTGGCTTCTACTATAAGTGATGACATGCTCTCTCCCCTTTCTTACAAAGCGATTATATACTTTCCTCGACTTCCTGTCCATCGCAAACAAAAAAAACTAGGGAATTTCTCCCTAGTTTTTCAATAAATCCAATCATTTCTTTCAATTTTTACTTGCAGGCAAATTTTGTTTCTCCATCTCTGAAAATTGTCACTTCCACTGTTTCTGTTAAAAGATCCGTGTAACTGAAGGAGACCCGCTGCGGGGATTGCTTGCTTTCCTTAATTTTCACCACAAAAATATTAGGATATGTTTTCTCAAGAATGCCTTCTTTTTCAACAGTCCTTTTTCTTCCTTTGTTGGCCTTTACTCTGACTCTCTCTCCAACATAAGAATCTAAGTCCTTTCGGATACCGGCCAATACATTTTCAGCTGCCATGGCATCGCACCCTTTCTGCAAATAACAACTAAATTATAGCATATAGGCGGCGGAATGTCAAATTTAACTTTTCAGTTTATAGGATAAAAATCGTTTTGTCAATAAGTAGACAAAAAATAAATAAAGAGCCTAACATATTTTTCCTGTTGGGCCCTTTTTTCAAAAAATCACTTCGTGTACTTATCCGCTACTTTTGAAGCACCGTAGGAATCCGGTTTGATAATGGGAGAAAAACCGCTCCCCGTCACCATCCCGATCACTTCTTTAATCAAATCGCGAGTATCCCCTTCTCTGCCTACGTCCAGATGAATCTCAACATTCAGATTGTTGAAGCGGTCGTCCAATCCATTTGCTGCAAGCTGAGCAGCCAGTCTGCCTGCCGTTTGAAGACTTAGAGAAGCTTCGTAAAATATTTTTTGCCTTAAACTATTGATATGAGTTTGTTTGTTCTTATGATAGAAATAGCGAGCTCCTTTGCTGATTCTGTGGACGATCACCGCGACCACAAACACATATTCTTCTTCTCGGAGGTGAGAATCTGTGCCGACGATCAATTTATAGGACATTTCAGGTTCTACGCCAATGTATTCAATAATCTCTTCAAACATCTCCTCAAAAGTCAAAGCCCCGGCTGTAGGACTCATAAATTCTTTGTCAGACACAGATTGCACCTCCTTTCAATTTGTTAACAAATCGACCGTGTGATCGGCTAAAATCCCGAACTCCTCTATGGAGATGGTTTCTGCCCTTCTCTGCCGATCAATATTGCTTTCTGTTAAAATCATCCGTATATCCCAATTGTCTTTATCTCCCAGAACTCTGCTGTTCTTTAAATTGTTGAAAATAGTTTTTCTTCTCTGTGCAAAAGAACAGCGTATCAATTCGAAGAACAGTTTTTCATCTTTGACTTTCACCACTGGTTCTTTTCTGGGGGCAAGCCTCATAAGCGCCGAGTCCACTTCTGGAGTAGGTAGAAAAGCATTATGTGAAATCTCTTCTAAAATCTCTGTCTCCATATAATATTGTACTGCAATGGATAAAGAACCGTACTCTTTACCCCCCGGCTCGGCCGTTATACGCCGGGCCACCTCTTTTTGAAGCATAATAAGGATTGTGTCCGCCTGTTCTCGATTCTCGATCAACCGCCAAAGTATGGGGGTAGAAATATAATAAGGTAGGTTACCCACAATATGATATTTCCTATGACCCTCTTTTTTATAGCTTCTCATAAGCTCGGTTAGATCCAGTTGCAAGAAATCGCCATGGATGACACGGACATTTTGATATCCATCTAGTGTTTCTTTCATTACTTCAACCATCCGGTCATCAATTTCCACTGCGGCAACCTCTGCTGCTTTTTGTGCTAAGAGCTGAGTCATGGTTCCGATACCCGGACCAATTTCCAAAACAAAATCGTCTCTACCAATATTAGCATAATCCACTATTTTATGCAGAATATTTTTATCAATCAAGAAATTTTGGCCTAGTCTTTTTTTAGCCCGGAGACCATATTTTTTTAAAATAGCAGACGTCTGTACCGGACTTGCCAGTTCATTTTTCAAACTTATTCCTCCCCGTTTTGAAAGAGAGAAGGCAGGGTTGACCCTGCCTTCTCTCTGCTGCTAATCTAGTATGTAAACGGTTACCGTTCTTCTACCAACAGCCATAGCATCATCAAAGTTATCGAAACAAAGGTCAATACGGCGGCCAATAATGTTTCCTCCCACGTCAGCCGCAATTGCGAAACCATATCCATCTACATACACCCTGCTTCCAAGCGAAATCACACTAGGATCAACTGCAACAATGCCTTTTGTTGCTTTCATGCCAGTGGCCGTATAGCCATCCGACCAGGCGGGATCCGGCCAATAACCTGTCGCCTCCATATTCATTACTCTTGTATAACGAACGGTCCGCCCTTGCCTGGTAATTGTGCCAGCGGTCCCTCTTACAATGATTCTGTCTCTTGCAGGCTTAATCTCTCTTTTGTCAAGGAGGTCTTTGCTAACTTTTTCTCCGTCTTCATAAAATTTAAGATAGGTTTTCTGAAGAACACCTGCTTGACCCTCCTGGATCACTTTTTCGGTACCATATTCCATAGAGGCATCATCACGGCGGATTGTCGAGTAAGCCACCGTTTCTTCTTCCACATGGATCTCTTTGGTCACTCGAATTATTTGAATGTGCATCTTCTCTTTGATAGGCTCATCTAAATCTGGTTCAACAATATCTTCCTCTTCTAAAACAATTTCCATTTCATCCAAGGCTTCTTCAACCGTCCCGGCAATCACCCACCATTCATTTGTTTCGCCATCAACTGTCACAACCACCGGCACAGCCCGTCTGACCATGATGGCCAAATCATCCACAAGATAAGCATCCACCTCAGGGGTGACCTGATCATATTCTCCAATCTCCACTTTTTCACGGGCAAGATAAGATCCAACCGTTCCGCCATAGGCCCGGCCAACCAGTACACTCCCGTCGACTTCAACAGAAATTGTTTTTCGTGCCCCGATGATGCCTAGAAAGAGAAGAGCAACGACGACATAGATTATTGCAATTAGGGGCCATTTCCTTTGAGAAATCATTCCCCCACCTCCTGATGTTTATTACGCAACCATTCTACAGAAAGATATATTCCATGTCAAATCATTCCACAGACACGAAAAAAAACACGACCATCTTCATGCTAAGATTTTTTCAGAAAAATACTCTCGCTCCTTTTGAAAAAACCGACTTCACGGTTTCTTCTTTCCAAACAAAAAAATCCATGTGCAATGCAGTTTATCAAAAACTGTTGGTAAAAAAAACACAACCATTGTCGTTGTCTATTACTTTTCCTTAGCTTGCCCATTTCCTTCCTCTATCCTTTTAATTATTCGACCAAGCCTTTGTCTTTCGATTCCTTGTGAAAGTTAGTCGCCTTCAAATCCTGCAACTTCAAATAGCTGCCCGTTTTCACTCAAAAACCCTCTGTCTTACTAAAGTACTGATAGATATTAAAAGATTATTTTCCAATATAACTGCTATGGGAGGTTACCATAAACAAGATGTTTTGTTAGACATTTGCTTACTTTATCAAGCCGCTTACGGTAGAAAGGTTTCAAAACTTAGACAAAAAGCCATAAAGAAAAGCAAGTTTTATGATCGGGCCACCTTATGATCGCTGCATCCCTTGCCTTTATTTATTGATTGCAAAGCCCCGGAGAATGATTCCATCCGGGGCTTTGTATTTTTGATCCTAGAGTTTAAATAACCGACAAGTATTTTCTCTTGTTGCCGCCACTATTTCTTCGTATGACATGCCCCTAAGTTCGGCGATTTTTGCTGCTACATATTTTACATAGGCTGGTTCATTTCTTTTCCCGCGATAAGGCTCCGGAGCGAGATAAGGGCAATCTGTTTCAACCAGAAGTCGATCGTTGGGAATGCTTTTTGCCACCTCTTTCAGACGAGAAGTTTTTTTAAAAGTTACAGGTCCGGCGATGGAAATATAAAACCCCATGTCCATACATTTTTTGGCAAATTCTAGATCACCAGAATAACAATGCATGACTCCTTTATTCTCGCCTGCTTTTTCTTCTTTTAACACCGCAAAAACCTCTTCGTGGGCATCTCTATCATGAACAACGATAGGCATCTTTTTTTTCTTGGCTACTTGAATCTGTCTTCGAAATACTTCCTGCTGTTTTTTTCTCGGAGATAGATCCCGGTAATAATCTAATCCCATCTCCCCGACACCCACAACCTTTGGATGGTCGGTTAGCTTATCAAGCTCATCCCAATCGGATTCCTTTACTTCTTTTGCATCATGGGGATGAAATCCCACTACCGACCAGATTTGATCATATCTCTCTGACAGTGAAGTAGTCTTTTTCGAAGACTCCATGTTGCAGCCAATGTTAATAATTTTATCAACTCCGTACTCTTGAGCCCTTTTCAATACTTCATCAAGATCCTTATGAAACCTTGATGAATCTAGGTGTGCATGACTGTCAATCAGCATCTGTTAGACCCCCGCATTGTGATCATTTTTCTGTATTTTCAAGTTAGAGGATATCCGCTTTTGATATCTTTGTCCGTTGTAGCTAATGTTAAATGGCTGTCGTCCTCATTGGAGGCGGCCAAAAGCATCCCTTGAGATTCTAATCCGAATATTTTCGCTGGCTTTAGATTGACCAACACAATGATCCTCATACCGACCAACTCTTCGGGTTGATAAAAAGGCGCAATACCCGAAACGATCTGTCGAACCTTGTCTCCGACATCTACTTTGAGCTTCAATAGTTTCTCTGCCTTGGGAACTCTTTGTGCTTCCAAAACTTTTGCAACCCGAAAATCCATCTTCTTAAACTCATCAATGGTAACAATGCCTTCTTCTTGCTCTTTACTTCCTTTTTTTGCTTTTTTCCCTTCTTTTTCTTCGGCAGATTCTTTTTTCGTTTCTTTTTTATCTTTGGTTGTATCTATTCTGGGGAAAATCGGCTCCCCTTTGCTGATTTGAACCCCCGCTGGAAGTGCACCCCATGTGGATATGCTTTCCCATGTAAGCAGATCGGATTCTTTTGCGATCCCCAACTGCCTCCTTATCTTCAAAGGTGCTAAAGGCAAATGAGCACTTATTAAGACCGTAATGATTCTCAATGCTTCGGCTAGGTTATAGAGAACCGTTTGCAATCTCGGCCTGCCTGACTCCTCCTTGGCCAGAATCCAAGGAGTGGTTTCGTCAATGTACTTATTCGACCGGCTCACAAACTTCCAAATTGATGCCAAAGCGGTACTAAATTCAAGCTTTTCCATGGCTTTTTCTGTTTCTGTTTTGGTTTCTGCCGCCAGTTTTTTTAGTTCTTCATCAATGTCTTCCGTTTCCTTTGGCTCGGGTATGGTGCCTTCAAAATATTTGTCAATCATAGCCACCGTTCGACTGAGCAAATTGCCCAAGTCATTGGCAAGGTCAGAGTTAATTCGATTGACCAACGCTTCTTCCGAATAATACCCATCAGAACCGAAAGCCACCTCGCGCAGCAGGTAATAGCGAACCGCATCAACACCGTATTTGTCAATAAGAATGAGCGGATCGATCACATTGCCTTTGGATTTTGACATTTTCCCGCTTTCAAGTACCAGCCAGCCGTGCCCGAATACTTTTTTAGGCAGTTCAATTCCGGCAGCCATTAGAATAATTGGCCATATGACGGTATGAAATCTAACAATCTCTTTTCCTACCAGGTGAACATCGGCCGGCCAATATCTGTCAAACTTCTCATTATCCTGCCCGTAACCGACTGCGGTAATATAATTTGTCAACGCATCAAACCAGACATATACCACATGTTTGTCATCAAATGAAACAGGAATCCCCCAATCAAAAGTGGTTCTAGAAACACAAAGATCCTCTAAACCGCTCTTAATAAAGCTAATCATCTCGTTTCGTCGCGATGAAGGTTGTATAAAGTCCGGATTTTTTTCAATATAATCTAGCAGGCGGTCTGCGTATTTTGACATGCGGAAAAAATAACTCTCTTCTTTTACCCATTCCGTTGGCCTTTTGCAGTCAGGACAGCCCTGCTCTTCTTTAAGCTGTCTTTGTGACCAGAAAGCTTCACATTGAACACAATACCATCCTTCGTAATAATCTTTGTAAATATCACCTTTGTCATAAATGTCTTTAAATATCTTTTGGACAACCTCTTTATGTCGATCTTCCGTGGTTCGAATAAAGTCATCGTTTGATATGTACAGCCGGTCCCACAAATATTTTATTTTTGAAACAACCTCATCCACAAATTCAATGGGTTCTTGACCGGCTTCTTGTGCTTTTCGTTGTATCTTTTGGCCGTGTTCGTCCGTTCCTGTAAGAAAGTAAACATCGGACCCCAGCTGGCGCTTAAATCTGGAAATGGCGTCCGCTGCCACGGTCGTGTAAGCATGCCCAATATGCAGATCACTGCTCGGGTAATAAATTGGCGTCGTAATATAAAATTTTTCTCTTTCCATAAATTACTCCCCCTTATGCAATTTGTTCATGAAATGTAATAAAAAAACTCCCACCTTGTTTCAGGGACGGAAGATTTTCGCCGTGATACCACCCTAATTTATGCCCGCTTTGCAACAGACACCTTAAAGGTACTGCCTTTACAACAATACCTAGCACAATAACGGGTGCTCAAATGATTCCCGGCACAGCCTACTAGAAACCGTTCAGCCTGCAGCTCCAAAGCCATCTTCTGCATATCCCATCTACCGGCTCTCACCTGCCCCGGCTCTCTGTATTCAGGTGCCATGCATACTCGCCTTTTTCATAGCCTTTCGATTCTCATTGCAAATATTCAATATTTACAACCAATCTAACAGATTACCATTTCTTTGTCAAGAAATTCAGCCGGCTCTGGTAGTTATTCTGTGATAATGTCATGTTGGATTTATTCTGATAAAATGTCACACATGAGAGAGGAGATCTTCAACATGACTCAGCAGGAAGTTGAAAAGCTTCGGTTCATCAGCCTAATCATCCAAAAATGATTAACATCAAGACAGCAACGCAAATTTTACAACTCAGCGAACACCGAATTATCCGCTTAAAGGGAGGCGATGTGAGCCAAGGAAACCAAAGCTTTCAAACAGGAAATAGAGCGAGGATATCTACCATCTGTTATTTCGACTATTTTCGACATACTTTGTTCCTGCCCTTCTCAAAAGGCTCTGCGCAATTTCTTTCACAAAGGCACTCCGATTTGTCTGCATCCATAATATGCTGGGTTATGAGCGTTTTATCAAAAACATATATTGACTTTTTCTGGTATATCTGGTATGGTTTATCTGAGCGATATTTGTCGAATATTGTAGATTTGGAGGGGATATGAGATGAAATCCACAGGAATTACTAGAAAAGTGGATGAA
>SLNR01000005.1 GCA_007132905.1 Candidatus Sumerlaeota bacterium
GGGTTCATGTTTGGTTGTGTTATCGATGCCTCCAAAGATGGGCAGTCCGTCTGCTTTCACAATCCAATGTGAAGGAACTCTTATTTCACTGCCTCCGAAGATCGCGGTGATGTCCATAAAAGCTTCTTCTCCGGCGAGTTTTGCTTCTCTAAGATCGATTTCAGAACCTCCAAAAACACTGGTTATACTGCCTCCTTTAAATGCCGAAGAAGTCACCTTTGTTTCGTATCCGGAGAAGATATTGAAATTATTGATGTAGCTGTCCTCAATGCCGGGGATAGGCCTGTTGGCCGTGTTCATTACAATCCGGATGCCAATGAAAATAAGGAGCAAAGGCCAGATGAGTCGAAAAACACTGACTTGTACATAGCCTAGTGTCCTCATTTGGAATACAGCGCCAAGGCCTATTAGAATAATGGCGGGAGTGTAAGCGGGTGGTTTGGCAAACAACTGGGTTGCGCCCAATAGGATCAGGATCATAGGCCACCAAGTGGCAAAAACATTGCCAAATTGAAAAACTTCGAACTGCTGTAAAAGAAAACCGGCGCCGAGCAAGATTAATAGGGCGCCTAACAAAGATCGTCCCATAAAAATTCTCCTTCCATAAAAAATGAAGTAGGTAAAAAAAGTAAGCAAAGACATCATAACATATCAGTAAGTGATTGGCTATATGAGATAGGAAAAACTTGCAGGCAGCCAGCATGCCAAAGAGATTAACCAAGAAGGGAAACGGATATGTGTCGCGAAAAATGTTATATATCTGTATAAGGATAAAAGGGGGATCAGCATGGATGAACAGGAGAAAGAAGCCATTGATATCGGTAAGAAGATTGACTTGGACGAAATAGCTAGGTTTTACCACAAGAGGATGAATCCAGAAAATCGAAATATACTTAAGCAAAGAGGGATCAACGATGCTTCCATCGACAAGTTTTTGCTAGGTTACGATGATGGTACTCGTATCGGTTTTAGTAGTTCGGATATGAGTAAATTAGGTGATTTTTTCAAGGACCGGTTCATATTTCCGATCATGAACGAAGAGGGCGAAGTGGTAAATATGGTGGGTCGCTCAAAAATGAATGTCCAACCGCTGTATAAAGACCTCCCCTCCCAATATGTAAAAGACCCGGATATTTTATTTAACGAGGCTGTAATCAAAGAGAGCGACACGGTTTTTTTATGTGAAGGAATCATTGATGCTATATCGTTGATCCAGGCAAATTTTCCGGCTGTTGCTATATTAGGAGTCAATAGTTTTAAAGCTGAATGGTCCGAAAAATTTAAGGATAAACATCTGTTTCTTTGTTTTGACAATGATGAAATTGGCAGAATGGGCAAAGAGGCTATCGCCCGACAGATCAGTGACAGTGCGGAAGAAGTGTATTTTATCAATCTGCCTGAGGGCATCAAAGATATCAATGAGTATTTTGTCAAAGTAAAAGATGCGGCTAAAAGCTTTGTGATGTTGGTGCAACAGGCAGCACAAAGCGGTAAATTCAGGCAGTTTCCGGCAGATACGCGCAATTTAAACACATTTCAACAAGAATATACCAGAAGAAACGAAGGCAAAATGGTAGGCATACCTACCGGGTTCAGCGAGTTGGACAAAATTCTTTTTGGTGGCTTCAGAGATGGTTTATACATTGTCACAGGAGAGCCGGGGGCGGGAAAAACCACTTATCTGCGCAATCTTGCCGACAGAATAGCAGGCAGAAGGATTCCTGTCATTATGGTGTCTATGGAAACATCTGCTTTTGAACTCTGGGCAAAAAGCATGGCACGCATTACGGATTCTAGTATTGGGGATGTGTTATGCGGTCGCGTCGACCAAGGGATTATTGCAGAGGCAAATAAAGAATATGCTCCTATTGCTTCCCTGACGTGGACCGTGGAAGGAGTGGGACCGGTTCCGGTCACCGCCATTGATTCGTATGTTTATCAGACATTCAACGAACTTGGGACGGCTCCGGTTGTGATTGTGGACTATTTGCAGAGGATTCCGGTTGATATTCAGATTCAGGCTCCTTCACAAGAAGTTTTTGACAGTTATAATGCTTACTCGTTAAAAAAACTTTCCCAAAAGTATTCCTGTCCGGTGGTGGCGGCTTCGTCTATTGAAAAGCCTCCGACAGAAAAGCGAGATACCAATGAAAGGGTCACAGCGGTCCTTTACACTGCCGATGTTGTTATGAATTTGTCAGGGCGTGGAAGAGAAGGCGTCGAAACAGAAGAAGATCCCCAATCTGTAGTTCTTGAGATATTGAAAAACCGAAACGGAGTATTAGGCAAAATTCCTTTAGAGTTTCACAAAAGCAGAAGCTATTTCTCTCCAATAGAAAAAGAAGAAGCCGGTGAAGGAGAATCAAAATGAATTTTTGGTTCCATTTATCTCTTTTGACAACAAAAGCCGGGTAAATTTGGTGATTGTTTCTTCCCTCATGTGCCAGGGCAAAAGATCCGATTTCTTAAAAAGCCGTACGCCCTTACGTTCTTTTTTTAATTCTTTAACCGGGGCAGAGGCCACCTTGTTTTTGAAATCATGGTAAGAATGAACTTGAAACCGCTCTATGTTTTGTCTTTCGGCGGTATGCTCAAGCAGGGCAAGAACAATATCCCGGTAGGAGGCTTTTTTGTCAAGTTTCAAGGCCTTGGCAATGTAAGGGATTAATTTTTCAAAGATGGATTTGCGGAAGGCATCTCCTGCGGGCAGTTTGAGTTTTTCTAAGAGAGGTGATATTTCCGTCTCATCGATACGGCAGATTTTCTGGAAATAATAATCTTCGCTTTCAACTTCGTCGATGTAATACTTATTTCCTAAATAGTGATTGAAGGCCCGGAGTGTGTCATAAAAGCCAAGTTTGATGTTAGTTTTTGATCGGGCAGGAGAAAATTCGAGAATGGCTCCGAGGCTTTCTCTAGGCTGTATCAAAGTTATGTTGGCTTCTTTGTTTTTTACTTTTCTGCGAATGCCCATTCCTTTGATACTTATGGCGATGATATCTTTATACCCTTTGTCAATGAGCATATTGATAGGGAGAAGGTCATAAAACCCTCCGTCGATAAAACGTTTTCCTTCGATTTCCTGGTCTTTGAAAAACGGCAGAGAGCTGCTGGCGATAATGTATTCAATCAGTTTATCCTTTGGGATATCTTCAATAAACATTTCCATCGGCGTCCGCTCTGTCAGCGAGACGGTGACTAAGCCGTAATCCTTTTTTGATTGGCGGATCTTTTTTTCGTCAATGTGTTTTTCTAACAGTTTTCTCATCGGAGTAATGTCGAGTCCTTTTTCCCGGACTGCATATTGCATATACCGAAAAAGACCGCTTAGATGGCCTGGCAATTTTTCGAGTTTTTTAATTCTGTCTTGCAGTGAATGGTCAATGTCAAAAAGCATTGAAGGAGCAATATCCGACCAAATTTCAATTGCTTCTTCCAAATCGTCTTGAATCATAAAGGCCCCATTGATAGCACCGACTGAAGTACCCGTGACACCACCGTAATCGATATTCAGTTCTTTTAGAGCCTTCCAAGCCCCGACTTGATAGGCTCCTTTGCCTCCTCCACCTTCTAAAGAAATGCCGTACATAAAAACACCCCATAAGTGAGCCAGGATTTACTATCTATAGTGAGTGGTTCCCTAGAATTCAACTTTTCCCTGCATGTTTGTGCGATCAACATAGGCAAGAAAGGAGGACGATCTTTTTTGGAAACAATAGAAAAGAGAATACAAGGGCACATCCGTTATATAGATGAGATGGTACATGAAAAACACCACGAAGTAGCCAAAAAATATGATTTGACAGTGGAACAGTTTAATTTACTCATTGAGCTGGATGAATTGTGTATTGATGTAATGGAACCAATAAATGCACCCACCGTCGGTCAGGTCGCCGATGCCTTAGGAAATGCAAAGAATACCATGTCCGATAAAATAAGCCGCTTAGAAAAGAAAGGTTTGATTGCACGCAGTCGAGATGAAGCAGACAGAAGGGTGAGCCGAATATTGGTATCAGAAAAAGGAAGATCTATTTTAAAAAATATTCGAAAAGAAGCGGCGCAGTACTTTGTGGAAAGAGCTTTAAAGCGCATGGATCAGGATAAGCTGACCCATTTAGAGAAAAGCTTGGCTGATTTATGTGAACAGCTTCAAAAAGAAGACGAAAATACCGGCTGACTAGGGTTTTTGTCTTGACAAAAGATCTCTTTGTGTCTATTATAGTTCGTAATACGAAATAATCGTACTACGAATATATCGCACAACGTAAGAAAGGGGTCTTTTGTTATGGTTTCGCTGTGGCTTAAAAATCGCCAGGCTAGGACAGTTTCCTACCCGATCATACTGCTTTTGATGAATATTGGAGCTGGATTGTTGGCGCCGGTCCTTGCCGTTTATTTTAGGGAGTCATCACTTGGTTTCCACGAAATTGGACTGATTATGTCAGTTTTTGAATTGAGCATGTTCATCTTTGAAATACCAACGGGCGTGATTGCGGATCAATGGGGACGACGTATTTCTGTTTTGTTTTGTTTTGGCAGTTTTGCAGTCGCCGGATTGGTTTTTTATGTTAGTACCGATACGGCTGGTTTCTTACTTGGTTCTGTGCTTCAGGGTTTTGGGTACACGTGTATTTCGGGTGCTCTCCAAGCGTGGGTGGTAGATCTTTTACATGAGACAAAGAAAAAAGATTTGATCCCCTCCACTATATTAGATGGGCAGCAAGCCAAAAGAGGCGGATTCATTGTTGGCAGTATCATCGGTGGGTATCTTGGAATGGCTTATATTCGCTATAATATTCTAATGTATACGGCCATCAATGTGGCTATCTTTTTCTATGCTTCAATTAGTATAAAAGAAAAACCTAAAGATGTTCATGAAGAGCGAGAAGAACGAAAGGAGTACAAAAGAAGAGGAGTATTTTTCATGAGTCGGATTCCTCGTTCTATAGGGAGATCGGCGCTGATATTGTTTATGATTGCTTTCTTTTTCGAATCATCAGCCGCGCCGGTTGAAGAATTTTGGACTGTCTATTTTGCAGAAGTAAGGGGAACATCGGTTGTTTATTTAGGGTGGATGCTCGCCATCAGCAATGCTTTGATCGTGCTTTTCTTAAAACCCGCTACTCATTTTTTAAAAGACAGGGTGTCTGATAAGTGGTTTATCCCTTCTGTCAGTGTGCTAACTGCTTTGAGTGTGCTTGGGATCGCGGTAAGTGCAGGTTGGGGGATGGCCGCGATTTCCTTTTTAACATTTCGCTTTTTAATCGGAATATACGAACCGGCTTTTGAAACAAGAATTAACGACATGATTGGCAGTCGTCATCGAGCGACGGTATTGTCGTTATATAATATGGCCGGTTCCGGCGGCGAAGTAATAAGTGTAGTGGGATTGGGAGTGGCAGCTGAATGGTGGGGGATGAACAGTCTGTTTTTCATATGTGCAACCGGAATGATTTTTACAGCTTTTCTTTATAAAGGAATGATCTTTTTAAAAGAGAATGGATAACTTGTAAAACAGAAGTAAGGAAATGATGTGAAAAACATTTGTTTGGAAAGGAGAGCAACGGTGAGGATACTATCTTGGAACGTAAATGGAATCCGTGCTGTCATGAAAAAAGGCTTTAAAGAATGGGTGGTTGATGAAAATCCGGATGTACTGTGCCTGCAAGAGACAAAAATTCACACATCACAGCTTGAAAAAGCGGGTCTTAAGCTAGAAGGTTATAACGATTTTTGGTCGTGTGCGGAAAAAAAAGGCTACAGCGGGGTTGGCTTGTATACGAAGCAAGAGTTGATTGGAGTAACTGATGATCTTGGGCGAAACTTTGATGACAAGGAAGGAAGGATCTTAAAAGCAAAGCATCCTGAATTTACTCTTTATAATATTTATTTCCCCAATGGGCAGTCGGGAGATGAAAGGCTTAAGTATAAATTAGATTTCTACGACCGGGTTATTGAGATTGTAAAAAAAGAAGCCGAAAGAGGAGAAAAGATTATTATCTGTGGAGACTATAATACAGCTCATCACCCTATCGATCTGAAAAACCCAAAAGCGAATGAAGATTATTCTGGATTCATGCCTATTGAAAGGGAGCGGCTTGATCATTTAACTGAATCAGGGTTTGTGGATGTCTACCGGTACTTTTATCCAGATAAAGTTCAATACACCTGGTGGACTTATCGCTTTAAAGCAAGACAAAGAAATATCGGCTGGCGCATTGATTATTTTTTTGTTTCAGAAAATATGATACCTCTTGTAAAGGAAGTTCGTATATTGGAAGACATCTTGGGTTCAGACCACTGCCCCATAGAATTAAAACTAAACCTTTAGTATAAAGACTTTACGGGGAATGAATCTGCAAAACGCCGGAAACAGCTTTGCCCAAAAAGAAAGTGCTTTGCTTTGAGAGAACGAGGGGAGGATTGACGGGATTTTCGCTGATATAAAAATAGCGATTGTTTTGTTCATGAAATCGTCCAACTAATATGAATTTTTCTGATGATTCGGCAATCATAAGTCCCCCAGGGATTATTTGATTTTGGCGTTTAAAAAGAATTAAATCTCCTGCGGAAAAAGGAGACAGGCCCGGATCATCTTCTGATAAAGCAAGATAGAAGAAGTCTTCTGAGCTGGAAATTGGATGGGGAGAAACGATTGGCAGTGAGTCGATATGGTTATCTTTACTGTAAAAAGGCTTGGTGAGGTCGGTGATTTGGTAGACAGGGACTAGTATCTCTTCTTGAATGGTGTTTTGTTTAGAGACACCCTGTTGATTTTTTTTGGCAGAGGGTTTGTAACCCAACAGATAATCAGTTGTGGTTTCGAACACGCTGGCAAAACGGCGGAGCATGTCAAAGTCCGGCTGACGAGCGTCTCGTTCATAGTTGGAAAGGGCCGCATTGGAGATTCCTAGGATTTTTGCGGCCTGCAGTTGTGTCCATCCTCTTTTTTCTCTTTCAAAACGAATTTTTTCCCCTGTCGTCATGCAAGCCCACCTCATCATTTGTTATTAATGAAAAAAAAGCCATAAAATACGGTCAATAAAGGAAAACCAATACAACCAACCGCACAACGATAAAAGTGATAAAAGCTTACGGAAAAGATGATAGCTATCTTTTTTATGATAAAATAAAGCAGCAAGACGCTTTTTTTTCGGGTCCTGTTTCTAGGACCAACTTTAAAGCCAAGAGGTGCGGATATATGCTGAAAAAAGTAAAGAAGACCATTGAAAAATATCAAATGCTGTCAAATGGTGACAGAGTCGTTGTTGGCGTGTCAGGAGGCCCTGACTCTGTGGCCTTGTTTCATTTATTATGGACACTTCGGGATGAATATTCGCTTTCCCTTCTCATAGCTCACCTAAATCATCAATTTAGGGGGCAGTCTGCTAAAAAGGACGCAGATTTTGTAAAGAACATGGCTGAAAATTTTGGCGTTAGCTGTACCGTAAAAACAATGGATGTAAGGGCTATGAGCCGATCTCTTAAAATGACAGAAGAGGAAGCAGGCAGAAAAGCCAGATATGATATGTATGAGGAGGTGGCTTATCAAGAAAGAGCCGATCGCATTGCTGTGGGCCATCACAAAGACGATCAGGCCGAAACGGTGCTGTTGAATTTAATAAGAGGGGCGGGGATGGAAGGTCTTGGGGGAATGGATCCTGTTCGAAACAACAAAATTATCCGGCCTCTATTATTGGTAAGCAAGAAAGAGATTGTAGATTATTGTGAAATACATGGTCTCGAAAGTCGTATAGACGAGACAAACTTACAAACAGATTATCACCGAAATAAAATCCGCTTAGAGTTAATCCCGCTTTTGGAAAAAGAATACAATCCAAAAATCTGTGATGCAATGAGCCGTACGGCCAAGATCATGCAAGAAGAGAACAACTTCTTGCATGAATTGACCAAGCAAAAGTGTGAAGACATGATCGAATGGGAAGAGGGTGCTCAATTAATCTGCTTGAACTTGTTAACAAAAGAAGGAAAAGCTCTGCAGAGAAGAATTTTAAGAGAGGCGGTACGTCTTTATAAGGGTGATGTATATCATGTACGCTTTCAGCATATAGAAGAAACTCTCCAAATTGCGCTGGAAGGGAAACCAGGGCAGCAAAAAACTTTGCCCGGGGGGATTGTCGCTGTCAAAGAATATGATAAGCTGAGGCTGCATAGGAAAGAAGCTATCGTAAAAGAAGAGGTTTGTCCAGTAAAACTTAATGTACCCGGAAAAACAAGTGTGCCTTGGTGTGAATGGCTTTTCTTGACGAAAGCGGGAAAAGATATGGATACGGCTCCAAAAAACGAGGGAGAGAAAAATGTTCTTTTGGCTGCCGATAAAGTTGAATTTCCCTTATGGGTTAGGACTCAGCAAGAAGGGGATCGGATTGCTCTTCCCCAAGGAAAAGGAAGAAAAAAAGTAAAAGATGTATTCATTGACAGGAAAGTTCCTAAGCGAATGAGAAGAAAGATACCTTTGGTTGTCGATTCTGCAGGAAGAGTGGTTTGGATCCCCGAATACAGAAGCTGCGGGGACTGCCGACCGGATGAAGAAACAACTGGGTGGCTGTGGGTCAAAATGGAAAAAAGAGAAACCGGGAGGAATCATGATGCTTGAAGATATTGAAGAAATTTTGATTGATGGAAAAGCCATTCAGACAAGAGTAAAAGAATTAGGAGAGGAAATCTCCCGTCGTTATGAAAACAAGGACCTGCTGCTTGTGTGCATTTTAAAAGGCGGGATTATGTTTATGGCTGATTTATCTCGTTGCATCACAATTCCGTGTGAGTTTGATTTCATGGCCGTGACCAGCTACGGAGAGGCAACGGAATCATCAGGAGTTGTGCGGATATTGAAAGATCTTGATAAAAGCATTCAAAACAGGCACGTGTTGATCATCGAAGATGTGGTTGATACCGGATTGACTTTAAAGTATTTAGTTAAAAACCTTGAAAATAGAAGACCGGCAAGTTTAAAAGTTTGTTCGTTATTAAATAAGAAAGCACATAGAAAAGCGGATGTGAAGATTGACTTCGTCGGATTTGACATACCTGATAAATTCGTCATTGGATATGGGCTCGATTACGCAGGAAAGTATAGGAATTTACCTTTTATTTCTGTGCTTAAACCAAAAATCTATACTACGTGCTAATTGTATAATCTTGTGATGTATGATAAAATACTTATCTGTTGGAGGTTTTTCTAGGTTTTACTGGGAGGAGGGTTGTTTTTGAATAGAAGCATCCGTAATTTGATGTTTTATGCGCTGCTGTTTCTGATACCGATTATGATCAGCAGTTATTTCCATGGGCAGCGGCCGGAAATTTTACAAATAAATTACTCTGAGTTCGTGAGCTATGTGGAAGAAGGAGAAATTGAAAGGGTGACCATTGTTGGCGGCGAGGCAGGAACTAGTACGGTCACCGGCACACTCCGAGATGAAAGAGAATTCGAGACGGTGGTCTTGACAGATCCGGATTTACTGCAAACATTAAGAGACCAGAATATTACCGTTGCGGTTGAAGAACCGCCGGCGCCATCTATTTGGATTTCCATGTTGACAACAATACTCCCGATTTTATTGATAGTCGGTGTGCTGTTCTTTTTTATGCAGCAGCAACAGGGAGGCGGGAATAAGGTGATGCAATTTGGCAAAAGCAAGGCCAAACTGCACACTGAATATAAAAAGAAAGTGACTTTTGCCGATGTGGCTGGCGTAGAAGAAGCAAAGGAAGAAGTAAAAGAGATAGTGGATTTTTTAAAGACCCCCAAGAAATATGGTGAAATCGGAGCTTTGATTCCCAAAGGAGTGCTTCTCTTCGGAGCCCCGGGAACAGGGAAAACCCTACTGGGGAGGGCCATTGCCGGAGAAGCGGGTGTACCCTTTTATAGCATAAGCGGCTCGGATTTTGTAGAAATGTTCGTCGGTGTGGGCGCTTCAAGGGTAAGGGATCTTTTCGATCAAGCAAAGAAGAACTCTCCCTGCATTGTGTTTATCGACGAGATTGATGCCGTCGGTCGGCAGCGAGGAGCCGGTTATGGTGGCGGTCACGATGAAAGAGAGCAAACTTTAAACCAGCTTCTTGTGGAAATGGACGGCTTTGGTATAAATGAAGGAATCATTGTGATGGCGGCAACAAACCGTCCCGATGTATTGGATCCGGCTTTACTGAGGCCGGGGCGGTTTGACAGGCAAATCGTCTTGGATCGACCGGATGTCAACGGCAGACATGATATATTAAAAGTACATATAAAAGACAAACCCGTGGAGGAAGACGTTGATTTAGAGGTCATCGCAAGGAGAACCCCCGGCTTTACCGGTGCGGATCTTGCCAATTTAATCAATGAAGGTGCGCTTTTATCTGCTCGTCTGAATAAAAAGCAAATTGGCATGGCCGAACTTGAAGAGGCGGTCGACCGGGTAATGGCCGGTCCAGAGCGCAAGACCAGAGTCATAAGCGATAACGAAAAGAAGATTATTGCTTACCATGAAGCGGCGCACGCTTTGGTGGCAAGAATGGTGGATAAGTCAGATCCTGTGCACAAAGTATCCATCATTCCCAGGGGATCTGCCTTAGGTTATGTTCTTCAGTTACCCACAGAAGACCGCTATTTAGTCAGTAAAAGTGAACTGCTTGATAAAATTTCCGTTTTGCTTGCCGGACGTGCTTCCGAGCAGAAGTTTTTCAATGATGTAAGTACGGGAGCTCAAAATGATTTAGAACAGGCAACAAAACTTGTCAGGCGAATGATTACCGAATATGGTATGAGTGACAAATTGGGTCCGGTTACTCTTGGAAATAAGCAAGATCAAGTATTTCTCGGGCGAGATATCGGGAGAGAAAGAAATTACAGCGAAGATATTGCCTCTGCCATTGACACCGAGATGCGAGCAATCATTGATCAATGCTATGAGCTTGCCCAATCAGTGATTGAAGAGAATGAAGATAAACTTCATAAGATCGTAGAAATGTTGCTAGATAAAGAAACAATTCAAGGGAAAGAGCTTGAAGATCTTTTGAATTCGGCTGACCACGAAGAAGATGAGGATATAGAGGCCTCTCATTCACATGGTGATCACACACAAGAAGCTTATGAGAAAGAAGAAATCGAGGAACCAGAAGAAGAAGAAAATGCAGAAGAAAAAAGGCAAAAGGATGATGAAGCTGGTGTATAGACATGCACCGGCTTTTTCCCTGTTGAGCATCTTTTTTTGGGATAAATTATCGGAAAAGGATGGTGAGGATGATGTCTCATTCGATTCGAATTGGCTTAACCGGAACATTGGAAAAGACCGTAAGAAAAGATGATACCGCAGCGAGTGTCAAAAGCGGGGTCTTGGAGGTTTTGGGAACCCCTGTTTTAGCCGCTTTCATGGAGGAAGCTTCCTGCCTGGCTGTCCAAGAAGTACTGCCAAGCAAAACGACTACGGTGGGGACATATCTTCAATTGGAGCATAAAGCGCCCACGCCGGTGGGTATGGAGGTACAGATAGAAGCTAAACTTGTTGAGACCAAAGATAGACTCCTAATATTTGAATTAACGGGAAAGGATGAGAAGGAGGCCATCGGAAAAGGTGTTCATCACCGTGTTATAGTCGATGAAAAGAAGTTTATGGAGAGAGTGAATGGAAAAAGCAAACGATGATGAAGGTTAAAACACTGGTTGGGAAGGAAGTGAAAACATGCCTGATGTAGAGAAAATTGAGGAAGCGGTCAGGATGATTTTAGAAGCAATCGGTGAAGATATTCACAGAGAAGGCCTAAGAGATACTCCTCAGCGTGTTGCCCGTTTTTATGCTGAGGCGTTTTCCGGGATGGGAAAAGACCCGCGAAAAGACCTAACATTGTTGTTTCAAGAAAAATATGATGAGATGATTTTGGTAAAAGATATTCCACTTTATTCTATGTGTGAGCACCATTTGCTTCCTTTTTTCGGGAAAGCGCATGTGGCTTATATCCCCAAAGACGGGAAAATTACGGGATTGAGTAAAGTCGCAAGGGTTGTGGAGACCGTGGCAAAAAGGCCTCAGGTTCAAGAACGTTTGACGAGCACTGTCGCAGACTTGTTAATGGAAAAGCTAAACCCCTATGGAGCGGCGGTAGTCGTGGAAGCAGAGCATATGTGCATGACCATGAGAGGAGTAAATAAACCGGGGTCGATGACAGTAACATCGGCTTTGAGAGGTTTATATCGTCAAGATGAAGCAGCCAGAGCCGAATTATTTTCATTAATCGGTAAATAGGGGTGAATGGAATGATAACCAATGCAAGGATTGTCCACTGCGACAGTTATGAAGATGCTTATAAAGAGATAAAAAAAGTGGGTTCTTGTGAACACGGGGCAAAAGCTATGGCTGACAAGGCGGTTCATGTGCTGCTTCGCCTTGATATGGTTCCTACTGTAGCGGCCAATATTATCAAACAAGAGATGCTTTCAAAAGGCGGCGAAGCTGCTGTGAGCAAAGGTACGGTGGATTTAGCGGATTCACATACTTCGATCTTGTTAATGGGAACCATAAAACAGTACAAGCTCCTTACGGGTAAATTGAAGCTTCAGCAGTTTAAACTCCCGACCATCGCAAAAGAGATCGAGGAAACTCTTGCTCAAAGAGAGAGAACATTGCCCGCTTTAAAGATGAATGATCAGGATTTTCACTGGGACAGACAAACATATATAATGGGAATACTAAATGTAACTCCTGATTCTTTTTCTGACGGCGGATTGTTTATCGACCCGGATAAAGCCATCATTCGGGCCAGGGAAATGGTCCATGACGGAGCCGATATCATTGATATCGGTGCAGAATCAAGTCGTCCCGGGCATAATAAGTTAAGTCTTCAGGAAGAAGAGAAGAGATTATTCCCTGCTTTAGAAAAAGTGCTGCAGGAAGTGAAAGTGCCCGTCTCGATAGATACTACCAAAGCATACATCGCGAAAAGGGCTCTAAAAATGGGTGCGTCTATGATCAATGATATCTCTTTTTTGAAAGACGATCCTGCCCTAATCCGGGCGGTAGCTCAAAAAAAGGCAGCTTTGGTTATTATGCATAATCGAGAAAAGGCAGAATATATTGATTTGATGGGAGAGATCATGGGGGATATTAGAGACGGAATTGATAGAGCCCTTGATGCCGGAGTGAATAAAGATAAAATCATTGTGGATCCCGGCATTGGATTTGGCAAAACGGCTGTTCACAACTTGATTGTTCTTCAGCATTTGAAAGAAATCAAATCTTTAGGTTTTCCTTTACTCGTGGGTCCTTCCAGAAAATCATTCATTGGGAAAACGCTGGATTTGCCTGTGCAAGAAAGGGTTGAAGGCACAGCAGCCGCAGTTTCCTTGAGTATTGCAGGAGGAGCTGATTTTGTCAGGGTGCATGATGTAAAAGCTATGCGTCGTGTGGCAGATATGAGTGATGCCATTGTTCGCCACCAGGAGGAACTGTAATATGAAGGATAAAATCAAGCTTCATAATATGGTGTTTTATGCTTTTCACGGCGTGTCCAGCGAGGAGAAATCGTCAGGGCAGCGCTTTATGGTGGACTTAGAAATGAGTTTGGATCTTCGCCAAGCAGGGATATCGGACAATCTTTCCAAAACAGTCCACTACGGGCATGTTTACAGAATGGTAAAAACCATTGTAGAGGACCAAAATTTTGATTTGATTGAAGCTTTGGCTGAGAAAATAGCAGACCGTGTGCTGAAAAGCTACGGTCTTGTTGAGACGGTCCTTGTATGCGTGAAAAAACCTCAAGTTCCGATTCAAGGGATGCTTGATTATGCCGCCGTTGAAATTGTGAGGAATCGAAGCGATGGATAATGTCTATTTGGGGGTAGGAACGAACCAGGGAGATAGAGAAAAAAACTTGAAGACAGCACTGAGAATTTTACAAGAGGACGACAATATTTATATCAGCAAGGTTTCTTCAGTATATGAGTCTGAGCCGGTTGGCTATGAAAAACAGCCGGATTTCCTGAATTGTGTGATTTGTGTTAGAACAGATTTGTCTCCTCAAAATGTACTTTTGAAAGCAAAAGAGGTAGAAAAAAGAATGGGCAGAGAAAAGAGTTTTCGATGGGGACCAAGAAAAATTGATATTGATATTCTACTGTATGGACAGGAATTAGTAGATAAGGAGGATCTGAAAATTCCCCATCCTGAGATGAAAAAGAGGGGCTTTGTTTTGATCCCGCTTCATGAAATTGAGCCAAAACTTACCTTGCCGGGCGGAGAGAAAATTGAGGATTTGATGTGTAATTTGCCACCAAAACACGGAATTGCAAAGCGAAGCGACATAATCTTGACAGTAGATGACTAAGCCTATAGAATGAAGTTAACTTTACATTTTTGGCAAGAAGGAGAGAATTAGAGATGAGATTGAGTCCTTATCAAATCGAAGAAGTAGTTCGCCGCGCCCTCGATGAGGATGTCGGCAGTGGTGATATAACCACCGATTCTGTGGTTCCCGAAAGTGCTTTCGCTTCTGCTACAATTTTTGCGAAAGAAGAGGGAATCATAGCAGGTGAAGATGTGGCAAAAATTGCCTTTCGCATGATTGATCGGCGGATTATTTTCAGTCCGGTAGTGAATGATGGAGAGCTAGTAGAGAAAGGACAGACAGTCGCTACAGTAGAAGGTCCTGCTCAGGCGATTTTGACCGGGGAAAGAGTAGCTCTGAATTTCCTCGAACACCTTTCAGGCATTGCGACCAAGACGCATCATTTTACGGAAATGATCAAATATTACAATGCAAAATTAACTGATACTAGGAAGACGACACCTGGTCTTCGTTTTCTTGAGAAATATGCTGTAAGGGTGGGTGGGGGATATAACCACCGCAGGGGCTTGTATGACGCCGTTTTGATCAAGGAAAACCATATAAGATTAGCTGGAGGGCTAAAAAAAGCGGTTGTCCTTGCCAGAGAGAACATCCCGCACACTATGAGAATTGAAGTGGAAATTAATGATATGGAGCAGGTAGAGGAAGCGCTGGCGGCTAAAGTAGATATTTTAATGCTGGAAAACATGCCGCCGGATTTGATAAAAAAAGTTGTTCAGGTCGTAGACGGAAGAGCGATCATTGAAGCATCGGGCCATGTCTGCGGTGAAAAAATCATTGAGGTGGCCAAAACAGGAATCGACTACATTTCACTGGGATGTTTGACGGATTCGACCGAGCCTTTGGGAATGAGTTTGAAAATTGGCGAGATTAAACCTGGTCAGAAAGAGGAAAATGTGGCAGATGCGTCGAGAGAAAAAGAGAATGATGAATAATGAACACAGCGATTGTAAGAAAGAGAAAACCGGCAGCAGAAAATATGAATTAATACTTGCGAATCTGCATAAGGAAGGGTTTTATTGGCAAGATGACCCTCCGTGCGGATTTTCTATGTCTGATGGGAAGAAGCTTCTATGCCGTCAGACCCTCCTTGGTTACTTGAAAACCAAATGGTTAGGTAAAGATATTTGCTATTTTCCTCAGATGCATTCCACCAACGAACTGGCTTCCAGACTGGCTGTTCACGGTGCCTCACACGGCACAGTCGTCATGGCGGATCATCAAACAAAAGGCAGGGGCCGGGAAGGCAGAGATTGGCTCTCCCAGCCAGGCTCAGGAATTCTTTTGTCTTTTGTCTATAAGGAAAAGATAAGGCTGCAGGATCTTTTTATGTTGACTATGGCTTCTTCTGTAGGGCTTGTTCAGGCCTTAGAAAAAAACAACGGCCTAACAGCAAAGATAAAATGGCCAAACGATTTAATGATAAAGGGGAAAAAGGTTTGTGGGATATTGGCCGAAGCGAGATTATGTGGACAAAATGTAGATCACGTTGTTGTAGGTATTGGCATGAATGTAAACACAAAGATGGATGAATGGCCAGAGGAAATAAAAAAAACAGCCACTTCGCTCAACGAAGTGCAGGGAAAATGGCTAAACAGGGAAGAACTGGCAGCCAGCATTATGCATGAATGCGAAATAGTTCTTGATAGGATGCAGAAGAAAGGCAAAGAAGAAATTCTGCAGAGATGGAGAAATAAGTCTGACACGATTGGCAAGAAGGTTTATGTGTTCCAAGACGGAAAGAGATTCTTGGAAGGATTAGCACTTGATGTGAATCAAGAAGGGGCGCTGTTGATAGAAAAGGAATCCAATGGTTCTGTAATCGAGATCTACATGGGAGATATTTCAATCCGCGCCAATGAGGAGGGGTGAGAAGATGGGCCGGGGAATTACCGATGTTCCGGGAATTAAAGTGGGGCATCAAACAGATGAAAAAGGCTTAACGGGCTGCACCGTTATTTTAACAGAACAAGGGGCGGTTGCCGGTGTGGATGTAAGAGGGTCTGCGCCTGGTACCCGGGAAACGGACTTACTAAGACCCGGAAATCTGGTAAAAGAAGTTCATGGAATTTTGCTCTCCGGCGGCAGTGCTTTTGGTCTCGATGCTGCATCAGGGGTGATGAGTTATTTAGAGAAAATGGGAGTAGGCTTTGATACCGCGATGGCGAAAGTCCCCATTGTCCCGGGAGCCATTCTTTTTGATTTGGCCATCGGGCATAAAGAGGCAAGGCCGAACAAACAGATGGGATATGATGCCTGTGTGAAGGCAGATGAAGGACCTGTTGATGAGGGAAATTGCGGGGCAGGAACTGGAGCGACAGTAGGAAAGGTGCTGGGAATGGATTGGGCCATGAAAGGAGGCCTTGGAACGGCTGCTGTGTCTTTAGGAGATGGGGTCGTAATCGGTGCTTTGGCGATAGTGAATGCTTGGGGAGATGTGCTCGATTGGCGAACCGGAGAAATGATAGCAGGAGTAAGAGATCCAGAGAAAAAAGGAAGGAATACGGTTCAGCTGTTAAAGGAAGGCAGCTCTTACCTTGGACGCTCATTTAGCAACACTACGCTAGCCGTTGTTGCTTCAAACGCCCGTTTGTCGAAGGAAGAGGTTAACAAAGCAGCTCAAATGGCACAAAATGGTTTGGCTCGCTCGTTAAGCCCTGCACATTCGATGTATGATGGCGACGTGGTATTTGCTCTTTCCACAGGAGACAAAGAAAAAGAAGTAAGCATCATCGGCGCGGTTGGAAGCGAGATGGTGGCAGAATCAATAAAAAGAGCTGTCATGGCGGCCGAAACGGCTGGAGGCATACCCGCGGCGGATGTTTTGATATAATATAATATTAATATACAAAGGCTAGATAACGATTTTAGAAAAGGGGCTTAGGTTTGTTTGACAAATTCTTTTTCATCTGCGTAATTGAAGAAGGGAAATATTTTTTTATTTCCAGGTTTTTTGTAAAAACATGAAAAGAGGTGGCAGGATGGTTTTTGTGATGGATGTCGGTAATACCAATATCGTATTAGGAGTATACAAAGAAGACGAACTCATAGCACATTGGAGATTGTCAACAAATCGCCAGGCGACGGCGGATGAGTACGGCATGATCATTCGAAATCTATTTTCATACCATGAACTAGATGCCAATACAATCCATGCCGTGATTATTTCTTCCGTGGTTCCGCCATTGATTGAAAGTTTGGAAAAAATGACGCATCAATATTTTGGTTTAAAGCCTTTGATTGTGGGCCCGGGAATCGAAACTGGAATGAGGATTCTCTATGATAATCCCAATGAAGTTGGAGCAGACAGGATTGTCAACGCGGTGGCAGGCCATGAGAAATATGGGGGTCCTCTGGTAGTCGTTGATTTTGGAACAGCCACCACTTTCTGCGCAATTAATGATGAGGGCGATTATTTGGGCGGCGCCATTGTCCCGGGCATAGGGATTTCCATGGAAGCTTTGTTTCAAAAAGCGGCCAAACTTCCGAGAATTGAATTAACAAAGCCCAAAACGGTCATTGGAAGAAATACTGTATCGAGCATGCAGTCAGGGATTATCTTTGGGTATGCCGGCCTAGTGGATAAGATGGTGAAACGAATGAAAAACGAGATGGGGAGCGGCGCGTGTGTGGTGGCAACAGGAGGACAGTCAGAATTGATTGCCTCTGAGTCAGAAACCATCGAAAAAGTAGATACCTATCTAACTTTAGAAGGTCTTTTGCTCTTATACAAGAAAAATACGGAAAAAAGCGAAGGCAGAAATTAAGGTTTTTTATGTTGAAAATGGAGGCAGCTGTGGTGAGAATAAACGAAGAGAGACTAAAAGAAAATATTCTTGCATTGGGTGAGATAGGAAAGGTGCCCGAAGGAGGCGTCACCCGTAAAGCCTTCACGCAAGAAGATATTGTGGGGAGGGAATACACTGCTAGTCTTATGGAAGAAGCCGGCTGCAGGGTAAAAGTGGACGCTGCTGGCAATCTCATCGGCTATCTTCCAGGAAAAGACCGGACCCTTCCTTCCATAATGATCGGTTCTCATATTGATACTGTACCCCAAGGGGGATTGTTTGACGGAGCAATTGGCGTTTTGGGAGGGATCGAATGTTTAAAAGTGTTTAAGGAAGAGAAATATAAACCGGATCATCCCATTGAAGTGGTTGCTTTTTCTGCTGAAGAGGGAAGTGCTCTAGGAGGCACATTTGGTAGTCGAGCCATGGCCGGTCAAATAGACCCTGCCGATCTAACCTCTCCACAAAAAAGAATTATGGACGCTAATCTTAAGGTGTTTGGCCTTTCATTCGAAAAAATTAAGGAAGCGAAAAGGGACCCAGAGACTATCAAATCTTTCCTTGAAATGCACATCGAGCAAGGGTCGATTTTAGAAGAACTTAAAGTTCCTATTGGCATTGTGTTTGGGATTGTGGGTATCTTCCGATATGAAGTAACAGTAAAAGGCGAAGCAAATCATTCCGGATCAACACCCATGGCCAAAAGAGACGATGCCCTGATTAAAGCCTCAAGGATGGTCCTTGCAGTGGAAGAGTTTGTAAACGAGGAAAGCTCTAGTATGGTGGGGACGGTCGGTTCCATGCAGGTTACGCCGAATGCGATTAATGTGATTCCGGGAGAAGTAAAAATGACAGTTGAATTCAGGGACATTAATGCCTGGGATCCCATTTTAGTGTATGAAAGGCTTAGACAATTCGGAAGTGAACTGGGCGGGGTTACTTTCAAAAAAATAGTTGAAAAAGAGCCGGTCAGACTGCACCCGGGGATTCAGGAAAAGATAAGTCAAGCCTGTGATGACACAGAGATTTGCTACCATAAAATGGCGAGTGCGGCCGGGCATGATGCGGTAGCCATGTCCTATCTGGCTCCCACGTCAATGATCTTTGTTCCCAGCCGAAGAGGCATTAGCCATGCACCTGAGGAGTGGACAGAGTGGGAAGATGTTTTTGCCGGAACGAATGTTTTGATGAGAACTGTCTTGGCCATTGATAAGAATAACGAATAATAAAACGCTCTTTTGGGAGCGTTTTTGTAATTGGTTGGAAGTGGGAAGGAAAAGGGAAAAAGTTGCCGAAAGAGGGTCATTAAAATGATTTGATTAAGAGTTTTTGAAAGGGGGAAGAATGGTGGGGCAGGGAATGCTGATCAAGAATGGGACTGTTATTACGGCTCACAGAACTTATGAAGCAGATATAAAGATTGAGCGGGGAAAGATTGCCGGCATAGGGAAAGATCTTGATGCCCAAAACTTAGAGAAAACGATAGATGCAGCGGGCTTGTGGATCATTCCCGGTCTCATCGATATGCATGTACATTTTCTTTCTCCGTTTATGGGTCAGATGGGAGCAGCTGATTTTTATTCGGGAACCAAAGCGGCTGCTTTTGGCGGAGTAACCACGATACTTGACTTTACGAATACTGATATCGGCCAGACCATGCTTGAATCAGTCAAGATAAAGGAAGAACAAGCAGAAGGCAAGGCATTGATCGACTATTCTTTTCATCCTCGTATAGTGGAAGCTCCTCAAAGGATCATTGATGAAATAAAAGAATTGGTTGACTATGGCGTACCCACTTTCAAAATGTTTATGACTTACCGTCGTCAAGGGATTCAAGCACACGACGGCATACTAATGAAAGTCATGGAGGAAGCAGCGAAGCATAACGCCCTTCCCGGGGTCCATGCCGAAAATAACGACATTGTTGAATCATTGACTGAAGAAGCGGTAGAAGCCGGGGAAACAGACTGGCATGCACATGCAAGAACGAGACCTCCCATTGCCGAAGAAGAAGCAATACAGCGCGCCGTCTATTTTGCACAGCGAATCGGATCTCCCCTTTTTATTTATCATGTTTCCACCAAGGGCGGAGCGGAAGCCATTGCAAAAGCCCAAAAACAAGGACATCCCATATACGCAGAAACATGTCCGCATTATCTAAGTTTGACCGACGAGATACTCAAAAGAGAAGATGGATACAAATATATCTGCAGCCCGCCTATGAGGCCGAAGGAGCACATAGAGGCGATGTGGGAAGGGCTGCAGAAGGGATATTTGTCGGTCACAGGTTCTGATGATTGTAATTATTCTTCCGAAGCAAAGAGAGCACCCATGGATGTGGACAAAGATGGAGAGCTTATCCCCGAATTTCAAAAAGTTGTAAATGGGTTGACAGGAATGGAAAGTAGATTTCATGTGCTGATGGCAAAAGGCGTTCAGTCCGGAAAAATCAATATGAATGAATTTGTGCGCATAACAAGTTATAACGCGGCCAAGATATTTGGGCTATCTGCTAAAAAAGGAGACATTAGCATCGGGTACGATGCCGACCTTGTTTTAATTGATCCCCATAAAGAGATGAAGTTGACATACGACAAACTTCACCTTGATACCCAATACAACCCTTGGGAAGGACTGAAAGTAAAGGGTATCCCGGTGATGACCATGGTGCGGGGAAACCCCATCATTGAACAGGGGCAAGTAGTCGTTGAGCCGGGATATGGTCGTTTTGTCAGAAGAAAACTTGATCCTTCATTACTGCGGCAATTCGGCAATTTCTAAGGAGGTTTTGAAATGAAAATCAAAGTAATAAATCCGAATACAACGTGGGGAATGACTCAGGCTATTGAACTTTCTGCTGAGAAGGCCGCCCGAAAAGGTACAGAAATTTCGGCAGTGAGCCCCGAAAAAGGGCCGGTTTCCATTGAGAGCTATTATGATGAGCAGTTGGCGATCGTGGGCATGCTGGAGGAAGTTTTAAAAGGGGAAAAAAAGAAGTTTGATGCGTATATTATTGCCTGCTTTGGTGACCCGGGTTTATATGCTGCGCGGGAAATAGTGAATGTACCGGTCATCGGGATTGCCGAAGCAGCTATGTTTACTGCCTGTATGCTGGCACCGAAATTCTCTGTGTTAACCGTGTTGGCCCGCTCCCAGCAGGTTACCGAGGAACTGATTCGTAAATATGGGCTTTGGGAGCGCTGTGCTTCATTGAGAACGACAGGATTAACAGTGCTTGATTTTGAAGAGGATCCGAAAGTGGGAGAGGCTGCTTTAAAAGAAGCGGCTCGGTACGCGGTTACAGAAGATGGCGCAGAAGCACTTCTTTTAGGATGTGCTGGAATGGCAGGATTAGAAAAAGCGATCGAAGAAGAGGTCTTTGTTCCTGTCGTCGATGGGGTGGCGGCCGGTGTGAAAATGGCGGAGTCATTGCATGATATGGGGCTTAAAACCAGCAAGAAGAAGACTTTTGCGAAGCCAGAAAAAAAGGAAATAGTGGGTTTTCCCGAACTTTTTCAAATAGACAGAAATGAGGATTGAGCATGAAACTAGAATTGCTTTCAGGAAACTATGCGATTTGCCAGGTGAAAAAAGAAGAACCTTACTCCGAATGGATCAGTAAAGATGCTTTTTCGTCGGTAACAGAGACAGATCAGGAGAAATCGATTGTCTGTCTTGATGATAGTATTCCGGATCATATAACTAAAGAGCAGGGCTGGAGATTGATGCGGGTGATGGGAGTTCTTGATTTCTCTTTGATCGGCATTCTCTCTTCCATACTTGAGCCGCTTGCTGAATATAAAATCAGTGTATTTGCGATCTCCACTTACAACACTGATTATATCATGGTGAAGGAAGAGACCTTAAATAAGGCGGCTGAAGCCTTAAAGAAGAAGGGTCATCACATCATAGGGGAGGAATTGTTTTGATTCGAAAAAAAAGATTGACGGAATCAATTACCGAAATAGAAACTCCCTACAAAGAGCAGATTTTCCGGGCCTTCCTTGTTCGAACCCCTACGGGAAATATCCTGGTGGACAGCTGCCTTGAAGATGATGATAAGTCATTTGCTTCTTTGGCGAGTGGATTAGGATTGAAAATGATCGTGCTTACTAACCACCATCGTGATCATGTGGGTGCTTTGGAAGCGGTAGTGCAAGAATCGCCACATATTGAGGTAGCTGCTCACCGTGAAGACGCGGACAAGATGCCGGTAACAGTCTCTGTTCTATTAGACGACGGGGATTTGATCGAGGATACTCTAAGAGTCATTCATGTGCCCGGACACACTGCCGGCAGTATCTCTTTGTATCATGAAGACGAAAAGGTATTGCTGACGGGAGATGCCGTCTTTGGTGTAGGGGGGTATGAAAAAACATTATCTTTTCCTCCCGGGATATATTCAGAAGACCCGCAGCGTGCCAGGGAAAGTGTGTGTAATTTGCTTAAATACCCTTTTGAAAAAGCATTTCTAAGCCATGGAGATCATCTTGAAAAGGATGCTTATGACAGGATAAAAAATCTATTGAATAAAGAAGAAAGGCCCCGAAAGTGATCGAGGTCTTTCTTCTTTGTTCAAGCAAATTCAGACCAGGCTGTGGTGCCTGATATAATTAATGATCAAAAGTTACCATGGTTGTAGAAACTCCGTCGATGCGATCAAGTTCGGATTTTAAGGTTTGTGCTGCCTCTGATCCGCCGCCTTCGGCGCACATGTGGAGAATAATAATGCCATCGTCGCCGGAAAAATCTTTATTGGCTTCATGAAAGCCTACTCTAGTTTTGATGTAAGATCCATAATCTGTAAGGAGTTTTTGTACATCGACGGCATATTCGCAGCGGTTATCAACTCTAAGTGCCAAAATCTTGCAGTCCATAAAAAGCCCTCCTTGTGAAATGATGTTCATATATAAGTTCGCTCTATAAAGGCTATATCCTTTTCCAGAAATGAAAGCCAGAAAAAGGAACTGAAGGTGAGGAGGAATACGATTGGCATCTCTTAATGAAAAAGATTTGCGCAAAGAAATTGGCCGTTTTTTGTCAGACCGCGGGATTGATCTGTTCGGTTTTGCTCCAGTGTCAAGGTGGGAAAAATACGATGAGGTGCATCCGGATTTTCGCCCGCAAGAACTTTTTCCTACCAAGACGGTGATCGTGGCCGGCATGGGCATGCCTCTTCCGATAGTGGAGACAACCCCCTCGGCGATTCATATGGAGCTTTACCGCACAGTAAATCGAGAGTTGGACAGCACCGGTTATTATCTTGCCCGGTTTCTAAATCAAAAAGGTATCCCTTCGATCTCCTTTCCCAGGGATGGATACGGAAGCATTCAAATCATCAAGGAAAAACCAGGGGCCGCTTTTGCCCATGTAAATGCTGCCAAATATGCCGGACTGGGAACAATCGGAGTAAACAATGTACTGCTTACGCCCCAGTTTGGACCTAGGGTACGATGGGTGTCTGTTTTAACTGAGATGGAATTTGAAGGAAGCCCCATGATCGAAAATGAATTGTGTATTCGCTGCCTTGCCTGTGCCCGCTGCTGCCCCGTAGATGCAATTATTCCTCGCGATGACCGTTTTAAACCGGACTTTAAGTCTCTTCCCTGTGCCAATAGAGCGGAAGAATTAACAAAAAGACGATGCTATCCCTGTGGAATATGCATCAAGGTTTGCCCGGTAGGGGAAGATAGAAAGCTCTTTGCCTCAGAGGAATCCATGTCTTTGTATTTGAATGAGCAAGGCGAAGGAAAAGATCCTTTGGATGTGAAACTATATAAAAGATGGAAGCATTTTCGTAAATGGGGAAGCTGGACAGAGGAGGAGATGAAAGATGGAAAAAAATGAAAAGCTGTTTAGCCACTTTAGAGAAGCAGCTTCGTCAGATCTTCAAAGGGATGATAAGATCCAAGAATGCAAAAACATTATGGAAGAACTACTAAAAAAGAGAGAGGTTCTCCATGACCTGTTGACTCAAAAAGCAACCCAAGAGGAGCCGGAGTCTTTTCTTCCGCCGGATATTAATGGTTTTAGCCTTTACAGGGACCCGGAAAAACAATTTTCCATGCATCTTTTTATTTGGGCACCCTATGTGCCTTATCCTATCCATGATCATGGATCTTGGGGCGTGGTCGGGTGTTACCAAGGGAGAATTGAAGAAACGAAATGGTCATGGCAGGGAAAAATTGATGATAGGACAGTCGATTTAAAGCCATTAGAACCCCAGGTGCTTGAGCAAGGGGAAACAACCTATGTATATCCTCTTTCAGAAGGGCCCCACAGCATGCGGCCTTTGGATGAGAAGATGGCTATGAGCATCCACGTGTACGGGAAGCCTGAACGCAAGGGTATGCTCCGTTATTTTCACCGTTCATTTGATCGGACCGAAGGATACACTTTTCATTATGCTAAGCCCCTTTATGTTACCCGAAGACTTTTGGCTTTGGAAGCATTGTCAGAAGTGGATTCATCTGCGGGCAAAGAAGTGAAGGAGCAAGTTTTGAAAACTTCTTCAAACAAAGTGCTGGTAAAAATGCTCGAAAGTTTTTAGTAAATCAGGAATAGATGAAGGCATTACAAAGCACTCGGGAGGAATAAATTATGCCAACACCGATCTATGATCCGTTGAAAGGGAAAATGCGTGTGTTCGGATTTGCTTCGGGGTCAGGAAATACTTTGTGGAAAGTGCTGGAGCTGCAAAAAGAATTAGAAAAGGGAATGGAAGGCTGTCCATTTGAAGTCGTCGGTGTTTTTTCGGACAACCCGGATTCAAAAGCAATCGAGACTGCAGAAAAATATGGATTTCCTCATGTAAGCTTAAATTTACGAAAATACCATAAAGAAAAGGACGCTCCATTAAAAGATAGAAAGGTAAGAGCTGAATTTGACTCTGAAGTATTGGAGCTTGTGAAATCTTTTAAACCGGATCTTATCCTTCTGGCAGGATATGTCTGGGCTACTACAGATGTGATTGTGGATCGTTACCGGGTTATTAACATCCACCCTGCCGACCTTTCTGTGCAAAAGGAGGGGGAACGTCTTTATGCAGGGGCGCACGGGATTAGGGACGCACTAGATGCCGGAGAAGACTATCTGCATTCATCCTCCCACATAGCCACAAAGGAACTGGACGGAGGCCCTTTGCTGATGATTTCTCCGGGTGTTCCTGTAGACAGAGATCTTGATCTAAAAGGAAACGAAAGAGAACGCTACTATTTAAAACCCGTTAATAAACAATCAAGACAGTTAGCGGCGAGGACTGTTTGGGAGATAGCTAGAGGAGCTTTTTCACAAGACAGTGAAGGGAAAGTTTACTATGAAGGAAACAAAGTGCCCAAGGGATTTTGTCTGCCCAGTTGGGATAAGTATAAGCCTCTTTATCAAAGACCAGTCGAGCCGTTGATTAAACCGAAGTCAGTTGCGGTGGTCGGTGCCTCAGCCAAAGGAGGGATTGGCCAGGCGATTATTCGAAACCTAAAAGACGGCGGATTTGAGGGAGGCATGTATGCGGTCAATCGAAAAGCAGAGGATGTGCTGGGGGTTTCGGGCTATGCCTCTATCCTTGATATTCCGGAAGATATTGATATGGCTGTGTTGGCAATTCCTTCATCTTCTGTTGTTGAAATCGCCCAAGAATGCGGCAAAAAGCAAACCAAGGTGGTAGTCTGTATTTCGGCGGGATTTAAGGAAACAGGAGAAGAAGGGAAAGAACAAGAGAAAAAACTTTTGGACACTGTTCATTATTATAATATGAGACTTATAGGGCCAAACTGCATGGGGATTGCCAATACAGATCGAGCTGTATCATTAAATGCCAATATACTTCAATCGGCTCCGCCAAAAGGCAACATAGGTTTTATCACTCAAAGCGGAGCATTAGGGGCTGCCATGGTTGATTTTGCAGAAGAACTTGGACTTGGATTTTCCATAATTGCCTCTCTTGGAAACCAGGCAGATTTAAATTGTAATGACCTGTTAATGCTTATGGAAGAGGATGTTCAAACAGAAGTCGTATTGCTTTATATGGAATCGATTCCGGAGCCGGGAAGATTCAAAAAGTGGGTGAAGCGGTTAGCAAAGAGAAAACCGGTGATTATGATCAAAGCCGGACGAACAGAAGCCGGAGCTTTGGCAGCCAGTTCCCATACAGGCAGTCTTGCGGGCAAAGACCAAGTAGTGGCTGCTTTGCTTAAGCAAAGCGGCGCTGTCCGCGTAAGATCTTTATCTGAAGCTTTTGCTGCCGCCTCGGCATTGGCAAAGATGCCCAAAGTGAAAGGTAAAAAAGTAGGTGTCATCACTAATGCGGGAGGACCGGGTATTTTGGTTTCTGATGCTCTCCATGACAATGGGTTTGAGCTGCCTTTGCTTGCAAAACAAGCCCAGGAGAAGCTAGCTGAAAAGCTGCTTCCGGAAGCTGCTGTGAGGAATCCGATCGACTTAGTGGCACCGGCTCCTCCGAAACACTATGCACAAGCTGTCAAAGTGATGATGAAAGAAGGGGACTATGATGCGCTTTTGATTGTATGTGTTCCACCCGCCACGATTGATACAGGCGAAGTAGCAAGAACAGTAGTAGGGGAATTACAAGAAACAGACATGCCGGTTCTAACTTGTTTCTTTGGCCCCAATCTAGGTGCAGCGGGAAGAGAAGTGATGCTGAAAGCCGGGATTCCAACCTTCTCGTATCCTGAAGAGTTGGCGAATATTCTTTGCATTATGAGAGAAGCTTCTTTCTCAGCAAAGAGTGCGACAAGAGAAATATCAAGCAAACAAAAACCTGAAGAGCTTCCTCCACATCTTAAAGAGAGAATAATCCAAAGCCCGCCGGGGAAATATCTGCCTTCACCGTTGTGCAGAGAGATTCTTCAAGCCTATGGTTTTAACATGGTACAAAGCTATGAGGTGGCGAGTGCAAAACAGATTCAAACCAACGAATTTCCGGTGGTGGCTAAAATTCATCATCCTGAGCTTATCCACAAAACCGATGAAGGTGGTTTGGTGATGAATTTACAGGATGAGAGAGAGTTAGAAGAGGCCGTGGATTATTTATTGAGGAGGTTTCCCGGGGCAAAAGGAGTGGAGATTCAAAGGCAAATTCCTCCGGGGAAAGAAGTGATCTTAGGGGCTGTCAAAGACTCGTTGAATGGGCATGGTGTAATGGTTGGTATAGGAGGAACACAGGTTGAGCTGTATAAAGATATTGCTTTTGGACATGCGCCTTTGCATAAACAAGAGGCTGAAGAGATCATAAGGAGTTTAAAGGGGTATCCACTTTTGAGCGGATACCGAGGTCAAGCAGGTGTGAATGTTGGATTGCTGTCAGATCTAATGGTTCGGTTAAGTTGGCTTTTAATGGAAGTTCCGCAAATAGCCGAAATGGATTTGAACCCATTGATTTATGATGCAAAACAAGATGATTTTGTGATAGTTGATTACCGTATACGTCTAGCAGGTTCAGAAGACGTTTTTTGAAGGGATTTATTACAAGAAGGAGAATAGCATCCATGATAACTTTTGAAAGGGGAGATGAATTTGGAACAGAATGGCAAGAAGATTTTAATCAAAGGCGGATGGATTATCGCTTATAATGGAGAAGAACATGCGCTGCTCAAAGACGGGGTTATAGTAATTGAAGGAAATTCGGTTGTCTATGTCGGCAAGAATTATGAAGAGCCTGTAGATGAAGTGATCGATGCTTCCTCCCATGTTATTTCTCCTGGATTTATCAGTGTACACGCTCATATGATGAACAGTCCGCTCAATAAGAGTTTCTTCGAAGATACCGGAAGTCGACAGTTTGGCATGAGTGCCCTCTACGATTTTGGAGCGGTAGACAAAGCAGCTTCAGAAGAAGATTACTATCTCAGCGGGGAGTATTCGGCGGCTGAGATGCTTAAAACGGGAATCACCACGGCCGTCGAGTTGAACAGGCAAAACGCGGACATGGCCATGGAGATCATCGGCAAGAGCGGTATGAGAGGTTATGTTGTTCCCGCGTTCAAATCGGCTGTATGGTATACTCCTGACGGCAAAAAGGTGCATTACAAGTGGGATGAAGAGGGCGGTATGAAAGAATTGGAATTCGCGATCGATTTCATTGAAAAGGTGAAAGGGAAATACGATGGGCGAATTGATTCCATGCTTAGTCCTTATCAGATTGATACCTGTACTCCGGAATTGTTTGCTGCAGCCAAAGAGGCATCAGAGCGGCTGGGAGTTCGCCTGCAGGTACACGCGGCACAATCTTTGGTTGAATTTCGAGAAATAATGGAAAGACACGGCATGACACCCATTCAGTGGCTTGATCATTTAGGGATTTTAAATGATAACCTGATCATAGGGCATTGCATTTTTATCAGCGGGCACAGCATGGTCGGCTATCCCGGTGATGAAGACCTAGAGCTTTTAGCTTCCTCCAAAGCCTATGTGGCTCACTGTCCCTGGGTTTTTGCAAGACGCTCCATTATTTTAGAATCCTTCTCAAGATATCTTAAGGCGGGGATACCCATTGCCATGGGCAATGACACTTTTCCCCAAGATATGATCAATGAAATGAAAATGGCAGCAGTCGCCTCAAAAATTTATGATCAAGATGCAGTAACGGCAACGGCTCGAGAAGTTTTTGATGCTGCCACCTTAGTAGGCTCAAAAGCATTGGACCGGGAAGATTTGGGGCGGATTGCACCTGGTTCAAAAGCAGACCTGGTTTTCTTTAAAACAAATACACTTAGGATGTCTCCATTGAGAGATCCAATCAAAAATATTGTTTATAATGCGGCCGGAGAAGATATTGAAAAGGTGATGGTTGACGGGAAGATGGTTGTCGAAAACGGCACCCCTGTTCATCTAAATGAAGAGAAATTAGCAGATTCTTTCCAAAAGACATTAGAAAGACTGTGGGAAAAAGCGCCTGACAATGACAGAGAAAAAAGAGATATGGACGCTTTGTCTCCGCCATCCATACCTGAATGGAAGGAATAAAATAAGACGGGCGGCAGGGCGGCATAAACTGCCGCCTTTTTTTATTAGATTTCATCGTAAGATAGTTGAAAGTTGCTTACTATAACCCCAGATGGCTCATGATGGTAAAGCTTATTGACAATAATAGCTAAAAGAGGGTACAGCTGGTTATTAACGGAGGGTTAATATGAAAAAGGCATCTAAAAATGTGACAGGAGCCATTGGAAATACTCCGGTGGTTTGTCTGGATCGATTTACCGATTACTTTAAAGTGTCGGGAAAAATTTTCGCGAAGCTTGAATATCTAAATCCCGGCTTTAGTAAAAAAGACCGGATTGCCAAACAGATCATTGAGGAGGCCGAAAAAAAAGGGGCCCTTGATAAAAAGAAACCAGTGTTAGAGATGACAAGCGGAAACACGGGAATAGGACTGGCGGTTGTTTGTGCGGCTAAAGGGTATGATTTTATTGCGGTGATGTCGAAAGGAAATTCACCCGAAAGAGCAGAAATGATAGTTTCATTAGGAGCGGAAGTAGTTTTGGTAGATCAGGCTCCCGGCGGGATTCCCGGACAAGTCACGGGAGAGGATTTAGCTTTGGTGGAAAAAGAGGTAGAGAATATTGTTCAAAAAAGAGATGTATTTTTTTGCGGGCAGTTTGATCACGAAGGAAATACCCGAGCTCACGAGATTTACACGGGAGAAGAGCTGTGGGAACAGACAAGTGGAGAGATTGATGTCTTCGTTGATTTTGCAGGAACGGCTGGATCATTTACGGGCTGTGCCCGGGCTCTGCAAAAACATGATAAAAAGATTCGGTGTTATCTAGTTGAACCCAAAGGAGCTGCTTATTTATCCGGCCAAACGGTTACTAGAGATGGCCACAAAATTCAAGGAGGAGGATACGCCAAAGAACTACCGCTTTTGGAAAAAGAAAGAGTGTGCGATTACCTTCAGGTAGATGATGATGATGTTATTACCATGACACGTATGGCGGCCCGTCTTGAAGGAATTTTCTCAGGTTATTCTTCGGGTGCTAATTTAGCAGCCGCTTTACAGCTTCTCCAAGGTAAAGAAGAAGGCAAGAGCATTGCACTATTGATGAACGATACAGGGTTAAAATACTTAAGCACGGACCTTTTTAAGCATCCGCCCGATCAACGATAAAAAATTTTACTGCATGATGGTTGGTTTTGTTTCATAATGATAGAAAATGAGTGTACAAAGGGAAAAAGGGGGCAGTGCAAAATGAAAGTATTGGTGGATCAAGAAGCATGCATTGGCTGCGGAGCTTGTGCCGGAACTTGTCCAGAAGTATTTCAGCTTGGTGATAATGGGAAAAGTGAAGTGTATGTCTCTGAAATCAAGCCAGAATGGGAAGAAAAAGTAAAATCAGCTGTGTACGGATGTCCTATGGAAGCAATTTCTATTGAATGAAGATTCTTTTTAGGTACCCTGGGGAAATCCCGAGGGTATCTTTTTTTTGGAGGGAGTCTACTGTGCAAAATAGAAACCTCAATTGGAAGGGGGCTTTGTTGTGAGAATTGGTGAAATTTCATTGGATAATCCTTTTGTGCTGGCTCCTATGGCGGGGGTTACCGATCTTCCTTTCCGGCTTCTTGCCAAAAAACACAAAGCCGCCTTAGTTTATACGGAAATGGTAAGTGCTCAAGGGCTGGTATATGGTAATCAAAAAACCCACAGGATACTTGATTCTGATCCATTCGAAAAGCCTTTATCTGTTCAGCTGTTTGGATCGGATCCATCCGTGCTCGCTGAGGCTGCTTTGATGGTGCAGGATAACGGAGCTGATCTGATCGATATTAATTTGGGCTGTCCTGTCCCCAAAATTGTTAAAAATGGAGAAGGAAGTTATCTCATGAAAGAACCTTCTTTGGTGGCAAAAATTGTTCGCAGGGTTTCTGACAGCATCAATGTCCCGCTTACGGTCAAAATTCGCAAAGGATGGGATCGGCAGTCTGTCAATGCCGTAGAAATTGCACAAATCGCAGAGGATTCGGGGGCGCAGGCAGTTGCCGTTCACGGCAGGACCAGAGATCAGTATTACAGTGGGAAGGCAGATTGGAGAATCATAACAAAGGTAAAAGAGAAATGTAAAATACCGATTATCGGCAATGGAGATGTGACGAATCCAAAAGAATGTTTAGTTATGTTAGGTGAGGTTGGTTGTGATGGGGTTATGATTGGAAGGGGAGCTATGGGAAATCCCTGGATATTTTCGCGAAGCTTGAGTTATTTGGAAAGGAAAAGGATGCCAAGCGAACCTTCTGTTCCGGAAAAAATAATGACGGCGATCTCTCATCTGCATAAAATGACGGCATACAAAGGAGAAACAAGGGGCGTAAAAGAGATGAGAAAACATGCAGCTTGGTATATAAAGAACATGAGAGGGGCTGCAAAGATAAGAAACAAACTGAATCAAGCAGTCACAGCTGATCAGATGGAAAAAATATTGCTTGATTATGGGGAGTCTTTGACCGGGGTCTTAAAGGAAGGATGGATGGCTGAAAATTAAAAAAAGGCGAGAGTTGAAAAAAAGACGTGATCAAACAGGTCTTTTTTTGTTGCTTTTATGCAGTGACAAAGATATACTATGTGTGAACACAAAAGTGTGCACACCCTAGAAAGGGGAATAAGCATGGATTTTGTTCGAATAGGGGACAAGGTTATCAGCCGGAGCAAAGTATTAAAAATTGTTGACAAAATTTTTTCACTTAGAAGCCGCGGTTGGTCCCAGCAGGAAATTGCCGATGAAATTTCGACAGACAGAAGCTTTATTTCAAGATTGGAAAATCTAGCAGAAGTACGCCGGGGCAGGCGAATTGCCATGGTAGGATTTCCTATTGAAAACAAAGAAGAGATTGAAGACATTGCTTACAAAGAAGGCGTTGAATTTACTTTGCTTCTGACAGAAAAGGAAAGGTGGAGTTTTGTCCAAGATCGAAGCGGTTTGGAAGTTTTTGACGGAATCATGAACATTCTCAGCGAAATCAGGAGTTTTGATGTGGTAATCATCATGGCGTCCAACAAGAGAGTTGCTTTAGTGGAGAGTTTGCTTGATAAAGAAGTCATCAGCGTGGAGATCGGACATTCCCCATTAGGAAAAGATGCTTATGTAGATCCAGAGAAGATCGCTAACATTATTCGAGATATGAAAAGATAATTTTCTGCGATTGCTGGGTGTAATCCGAATGAAGGAGGGGTGAGGTTGAAAAAAGTTGTCAGTGTCAGCCTAGGATCATCAAAAAGAAACAGCTCGGCTGAGATCGAAATTCTGAATCAAAAAATTCACATTGAAAGAATAGGAACTGATGGCGATATTAAAAAGGCGATAGAGTTAATTAAAAAAATGGATGGAGAAGTAGACGCTTTTGGCATGGGAGGGATCGATTTATATGTTTGGGCAGGAAAGCGACGTTATATTCTCAAAGACGCCGTTCCTATAGCTAAAGCCGCCGTAAAAACCCCCATCGTAGACGGAAGCGGATTAAAAAACACCCTTGAAAGAAGAGTCATAAGATACCTTCAAGATAGTTCAAAGATGGATTTGAAAGGAAAAAGAGTTCTGATGGTTTGCGGCGTGGATCGTTTCGGCATGGCCGAAGCATTAAACGAAGCAGGGTGTCATCTTGTTTTTGGGGACCTTATCTTTGTCATAGGACTTCCGGTTTTGCTTAGGTCTTTGAGATCTCTTCACATGGTGGCTTCGATTCTAGGCCCTATGTTAAGCAGACTGCCCTTTCATATGCTCTACCCTACCGGAAAAAAGCAAGAAGATGTTCATCCTAAATATGAAAAATACTATCAAAATGCAGAAATTATTGCGGGAGATTTCCATTTTATCAGGCGGTATATGCCAAAGAATCTTGAAGGGAAAACGATTATCACCAATACGGTAACCAAAGAAGATGCCGCTGAATTAAAGCAGAGGGGAATAGTGAGGTTAATTACAACAACACCGGAAATAGACGGAAGGTCTTTTGGGACAAATGTCATGGAAGGAGTGTTGGTCGCTTTAGCAGAAAAACCAGACCATGATTTGAGCGCAGAGGATTATGATCGTCTTTTAGATAAGATTGAGTTTGTTCCTAGAATCACAGAAATGGCAGATTAAAACAATGGCGAAAGGAGATTTTTATGGAAAAGTTTGCGTTTGTACTTCATCCGATTAGTGTTCGAGATATCGCCAGGAAATTTGGATTTGCAAAATATTTGCCCGACGGTGTTTTGGAAAGCATGTTTAAGATGGTTCCCCCTTTAAAAGTTTCTCATATTACGGGAGTTGAATCTCCTCACAGTCAAGCAGAAGGATGGTTTGTTGCTGTTCCTCTTACCCCGAAACAGATGACGAACCTGCCCCTGGATTTTGTGCTGGATAGAATCATAAAGGCAGGAAAAATTGCCGAGCAACAAGGAGCCAAAATACTGGGACTAGGCGCTTTTACTTCTGTTGTTGGAGATGCGGGAATTACAGTCGCAAAAAATTTAGACATTCCCGTGACAACCGGCAACAGTTATACCGTAGCAACAGCGCTTCAAGGCACGGAAAAAGCAGCTGAGCTGATGGATATTGATTTAAGAGAGGCAGAGGTGGTCGTACTTGGAGCGACAGGGTCTATTGGAAGTGTTTGTTCGGAAATATTGGCCCGCGATAAGAGAAAACTGACTTTGGTTGCAAGAGACAGAACAAAACTCGATAACTTGTTGCATAAACTAAGTAATGAATACGACTCAAGGGCGAGCGCTTCAACAGATGTAAAAGAAGCAGTCCAGAATGCAGATGTAATCATTGCCGTCAGCAGTGCCGTAGAGGCCCTCATCGATGCCGAAGATCTAAAACCCGGTGCCATTGTTTGCGATGTAGCAAGGCCGAGAAGTGTATCAAAAGCGGTGGCTGAAGCCCGCGACGACGTTTTGGTGATTGAAGGGGGAGTGGTAGAACCGCCCGGAGATGTTGAGTTTAATTTTAATTTTGGATTTCCTCCAAAAAACGCATACGCCTGTATGTCTGAGACGATGATTTTAGCTTTAGAGAAAAAATACGAAAGCTTTACTTTGGGAAGAGAACTTTCTTTGGAGAAAGTCGAAGAGATTTCGGTTCTTGCTGAAAAGCATGGGTTTAAGCTGGCTGGATTTAGGAGCTTTGAAAGAGCTTTGATGCCTGAGCATATTGAGGCAATAAGAAAGAATGCTCAAGGGAAGAAACAAACAGGATAATGCAAACACAGCGGTAATTACGACAAGCTTGCACGTGTTTTTCTGCATCCTGCTAAAGGTAAGCCAGATAGAAACATAGTTATCAAAGCTTTTTACAAACAGCGCGGCAGTGATGAACAACTGAACTTAAAGGTACAAAGAGCATGGCCGATGAGGCCATTATGATCATTAAAAAAGATCTAGCGCATAGGTTTTATTAAAAATCTTAAAATGGGAAAAAGAGGAAGGCAAATTTCAATAGAGTATCGCCCAAAGGAGGCAGCTGATTAAATGGCTGTCTCCTTTTGCGGTTTTTCTTCTTGAAGACATAAATAAGCAAAGAAGTAGATGATAATTGCGGCGAGAAGGAGGATATTTGTTGTTTTGCAAGTATCTATTTAGAATGGAAGCGACATCCTAATTTATGGTAAGAAGCGCAAAATGGCACCACTTTCTCGCGAATGGGTAAGTTGTAAAATTAAATGCCGTAGGGCAAAAAATATAGACTCATGGTAAATCCGATGTATAATGTTAAGTGACAAAACAAAACATTACAAAGGAGATACCATGAGCCAATTTAATCATACCTTAGAATTGAGAAAAAATAAACACCTTACTGTGAGAGAGAGGTATAAAATTGAAGTTTTACTAAAGGAAGGCTATCGGGCCTACGAAATAGCAAATAGACTAAATAGAAACAAACGAACCATCGAAAGGGAAATAATAAAAGGCACGGTAAGACTACAAAACACCGATTTAACCTATAGGAAAGAGTATTGTGCTGATGTTGGTCAGCGGGTGTATGATAAAAATGGGCAAAACAAAGGTCCTGGGCTCAAAATAGGCAATGACCATAAGCTAGTAGAGCACATTGAAGGAAAAATCATTAAAGACAAATACTCACCGGATGCTGTCATTGGTGAAATTAAAGCAAAGGGAATGAAGTTTAAAACAACCATATGCACAAAGACTTTATACAACTACATAGACCAGGGACTCTTTTTAAACGTCA
>SLNR01000106.1 GCA_007132905.1 Candidatus Sumerlaeota bacterium
GACAGACATTTTTAAGCAAAGATAGAAGAATATGATCATAATTCTGATTTGTTAAAATCCATGAAAAGGAGGGGGGGTATCCGTGAATTTTATCGTTGTTTCTTTCATTGCTTTTGTTGCATATCTTTTATTAGCTGTCGGCACGGGAGATTTTCTTGGATTATGGAGTAGTCAGGAATTGATTGCGGGTGTAGTTGTTGCCTTAGTTACAGGCTATTTAGCGAATAAGGTTTTTTTCTACAAAGACGCATCGTCCATGACCAAGCTCGCTAATCCATTGCGTTGGGCAATATGGATGGTCTATCTTTTAGGTCCGTTTGCCGTCGGCCTAGTGAAAGCGAATATCGATGTCGCAATGAGAGTAATCACTGGGGACATTAATCCTGGTATTGTGAAAGTTGATCCGGATTTGAAAACGGATTTAGGGGCAGCTATGCTTGCCAACTCGATTACACTCACACCAGGGACATTAACCGTTGATTTAGACGAAGAAGAGAAAAACCTTTATATTCACTGGATCGATGTAAAAAACTCAAGTCCGTCGCCAAACGAAGTGTATGGAAGTTTTGGCGATTGGGTAAGGAGGATCGTTGAATGATGCAGCAGCATTTTTTGATAGTCGGTATTGCTTTGATCGTTTTGACGGTAGCTTCCGGCCTGAGATGTCTTATCGGTCCAACTTTGCCCGACCGGGTAGTGGGGTTGGATACCGTAAACACGCTGATAGTCGCCGCAATGGTGATTTTGGCAGTGGCGTTTGACCAAGTGATTTTTGTCGACGTTGCTATAGTGTATGCCTTGTTGGCATATGTTACTACCCTCTATATAGCAAAATACCTGGAGGGAGGATTTTGAAACAATGGGAATAATTCAGATTTTGATATATGTTTGTCTTGGAATTGGAGTTACTTTTAATTTGCTGGGATCGCTGGCTTTATTTAGGTTTCCCGATGTATATACGAGACTGCACGGAGCCACGAAATGCACAACTTTTGGAACGGTTTTTATGGTTTTCGCTGTGGTGTTTTACAGCATTCATAGTCATTCTGCTGCGGCCGGCTCAAGATATATTGTTTTGGGTGTCCATGCTTTGATTGCTTTGGCTGCTTTGCTGCTCACAAACCCTACCGGAGCGCATGCTATTGCGCGGGCGGCTCACCGGGTCGGCATTATGCCGAAATTTGCCGTGGTGGATCGGCTGGCTGAAGATGAAAGGGGGAGGGCAGATGACTGAAGTTTTATTTGTTTTAGTACCTATCCTACTAATCGGGGTTGGCATTTTGGTTGTAAAATTTGATAATATTTTAGCCGCCATTGTGGCGCTGGCTATTTTGAGTCTCTTGGCGTCTCTGCAGTTTTACATCATGCAGGCCCCCGATGTAGCAATTACTGAAGCGGCGATTGGTGCAGCTTTAACCACTGCCGTTTATTTGTTGGCTATGAAAGCAATGTCTCGAAAGGAGGCGGACAAGATTGAATAAGAGTATTAAACTCATCGTGCTTGTTTTTTTGGCCGCAGTGTTGTTAGCCGGATTCATGATGGTCCGACCCTTTGGACAATTAGAGTATAGTGATATGGACGACTATTACCTGGATCATGCCCAACAAGAGACAGGTTCAAATAACATTGTTACCAGTGTTGTTTATGATTACCGGGGATTTGACACCCTCGGTGAAGCAACGGTTTTATTTGGGACGGCCGTTGGGATGCTGGCGTTGTTTAGGGGGGTGCCTAGATGAAGCCCATGAGCAGAATCACCATCATTATTTCGCAATTTGCCTTTGTTTTAGCGGTTGTCTATGGGCTTTATATCGTAATACACGGCCATTTGACTCCCGGGGGCGGCTTTCAAGGAGGAGCCATTCTAGCATCAGCGGTAGCGATGGTGTTAGTGGCTTTTGGGGAAAAAGACATCAAGTCTTTACTGCCCCAAAAACTCGATGTCGTTTATGTTGCGCTAGGGGTCTTTATGTTTCTATCAATTGCCTTTCTCATAATCATTCCTGAAGGGGCAAAAATTGAGGGTTCCGTTTTTGCTTCTATTTACAATGCCTTTGCCGGACCCGGAGGATTATTTGGCTATCAGACGCCAATTGGACCGAACGATGGGTATCTTAATACCGGCGGTATTGTTTCTGTGAAAAGCGTTATCACAGGGTTGGAAGTAATAGCCGCTCTATATATCATTTTAAAGGTTATGTTTTGGGCCGAAAATGATGTTTTATCCAAAGATGAGAGTGGTCTGATGAACTCGGGAGGTGACCACAATGCATAATATGCCGTATATCGCTGCCGGAACATTGGCCATATTTGGTTTGTACATTATACTTTTCCAGCGAAATCTAATTAAAATTGCTATCGGCCTGAGTTTGCTGGAAATTGGCGTCAATTTGTTTCTTGTGTCACTGGGATATCGAGAAGGTGGTCAAGCACCGGTCTATACCATGTCGCCAATGACAGGTGAAATGGTGCTCCCGGTACCACAGGCCCTCACACTGACGGCTATCGTCATAGGCTTTGCAACAACGGCTTTGCTTTTGGCGATTATCGTTGGTATTTATAGGCACTACGGAACACTTGATATCGCTGAAGTAAGGAGGTTGCGCGGATGAGTGAATTGTTAAACCAGTCAGTAATACTCGCAATAGCTATCCCTTTAGTCGGCGCATTTTTAGCTCCTGTGATTAATGCCATAGGGAAAAAACTGACTAAGATATGGTTGGTAGTTGTTTTCTCAGCTACGATGGGCGTCGTTGTTTACAATTTATACAAAGTTCTAACTTTGGGAACGCAAATTTATGTAGTGGGCGGAGAGAATGTTACCCTTCCGCTTTTGTCGGGAATGGCAGTCCCAATCCGCATTATTATGCACCTTGATGCGCTGAGTGCGTTTATGGCTTTCTCCGGAACGCTGGTTGCTCTTTCAGTCGCAGTGTATTCGGCGGCCTTCATGAACAAGTCGACGGCAGGCGACAAGTATGACACGCTGCTTATGCTGCTTCTTGCGGCCATGATGGGCATGGTAATGACAGGGGACGCATTTAACTTCTTTGTTTTTCTTGAGATTGCAGGGATCGCCACAGCTGTCTTAGTGGCTTTTTGGAGAAATCGCGCCGAAGCTTTTGAAGCTTCATTTAAGTATACGGTTGTCGGTTCCATTGGGGCCTTGATGTTCCTTATCGGAGTTGCTTTCTTGTATTCTAAGTATGGTGTCCTGGACATGGGCGCGATCGCGGGCCGCATGGATATTTCGGTTGTTGATAAAATCGCCCTCGGACTTATGGCTGTTTCGCTTGCCATGAAAGCCGGAGCTGTTCCTATGCATATGGCGACGCCTGATGCATACCAGCAGGCTCCCGCCTCCATCACAGCGTTTTTAGTCTGCGTGAGTCAAGCTAGCCTCTACGGTCTGTTTAGGGTTCTGTTTACCGTATTCGGGCTTTCAATGAACGTCGAAACGGTGGGTTGGCTTATCATTGTCCTTGGCGTATTGTCTATGTTCATAGGCGTTACCATGGCACTCAAGCAGCATGATATAAAACGGTTAATGGCCTATCACAGTGTCTCCCAGACAGGCTATATGCTTATGGGAGTGGGTGTAGGTCTGGCCGTGCTGAGAATGCCTGAAGCGTTTGAGGCCTTTGGATTCGGAGCTATGCAGGGAGGCATCTTTCACATCATTAACAATGCTTTATATAAAGGCTTGTTGTTTTTAACAGCAGGAGCTGTCTTCTATGCGACCGGAAAGGATGATTTAGATGAGATGGGTGGTCTTGCCCATAGCATGAAATACACGACCATCTTCTATATTATCGGGGCGGCGGCCATTGCCGGCATACCTCCTTTTAACGGCTTTGCTTCCAAACTTATAATTTATCAGTCTGTGTTTGCCTTTAATCCTCTGCTGGCTATTATTGCCATGGTGGTTAGTATAATGACATTGGCTTCGTTCATAAAAGTATTTCAAGGTGCTTTTTTAGGGCCAAAGCTTGCGGCGTTTGAGAAAGCGAAAGAAGTACCGACCAGTATGCTAATTGGCATGGGAGTATTGGCCGTCATGATTGTAGTATTTGGTTTATTCCCGAATTTAGTGGTGGATAATCTGGTAAGCCCGGCCGTCCAGGCTTTGGTTGATCGGGCCGGATATATTGGTGTTATAGTTGGGGGAGGGATGTAGGATGGTATTATTTACAGGGACTGGTTACTGGAATCCTTTGTTTTGGGTCATCGCTTTTGTGATTGCCGTTGGGATAGGCCTTGTTTTGGTAGCCGGCGCCCCTAAGGGCAAGCGCAACACAGGCGATGCCGGTATGCCTTTCTTGTCCGGTAACCCTGAAGAAATTAAAAAGAATGTGAAGGTTTCCAATATGTTTTGGGGCCTTATGGAAGCACTAAAAGGGTATTTTAAGATTATGGATGACATGCATACAGGGATCCTTCACGACTACGTTTTTTGGTTTGTAGCTGTGCTGGCCTTTTCCCTGATCATTGTCCTGTTTTAGGGAGGTGTTTAGATGGCTAAAGCAATCAATGAGTATTTTCAAAGGTCTTTGTGGGTTTTCCATGTTAACACAGGCTCATGCAATGCTTGTGATATAGAAATACTGGCAGCACTCACTCCGCGATACGATGTAGAGCGTTTTGGCATTAAGAAAGTCGCCTCACCCCGTCACGCCGATGTCCTTTTAGTGACAGGGCCGGTAGTAAAAGGAATGGACGAAAGGCTTAAACGGATTTATGCCCAAACTCCGGAGCCTAAAGTTGTCATGGTTATTGGAAGCTGCGGGTCAAGCGGTGGGGTTTTTTATGACTCTTATAACACAACAGGACCTGTAGATTCAATATTACCTGTAGCGGTATATGTACCCGGGTGTCCGCCAAGGCCAGAGGCAATATCCTATGGCGTTGTGAAGGCTTGGGTGATTTTGGAGGAATTGCGGGCCGCAAAATCGTGAAAGGAGGCTGCGCTATGAAAAGATTAAATGGCGAAGAATTTATTGATTTTATTAGAGAACGAATCGGAAAGATGCTTGAAAACAGCCGGATAGAGACGAAAAAGGCTGGTCTTGCCAAACTAGAATATGAGGTGGTTTGGCTTACGATTGATCGAGAAGCGGTGGTTGATTGCGTCAAAGCAATGAAAGAATTAGACCATCCAATGCTTTCGGTCATGTCTTCATACGATGCAGGGGAGAATGTCGTTGTTTTATACCATATGGCATTATACCGGACGGTAAAGAATGCTACTCTTCATGTAGAATTTGAGGTCAAAGTGCCAAAAGATGATCTTTGGGTTCCTTCTATCACAGGAGAAATACCGGGGGCGGCTGTGACCGAACAAGAAAAAAGAGAGATGATGGGGTTGGAAATACGGGGACTGGAGGATATGGATAATGTGTTCCTTCCGACTGATTTCCCGAAGGATGTTTACCCTTGGCGGAAAGATGAAACCGGAGTAGATGAGAAAATGCCTGAAAGAGGAGGTGACGATTAATGGAAAAGCACGAATATTCCTATAGAGTACCAATAGGCCCCAATAATCCTGCTTTAAAGGAACCCGTATCTTTTGATCTAGAAATCGAAGGAGAAGAAATCGTTGATGTTACAATTAAACCGGGCTGGGTTCATAGAGGAATCGAGTATTTGGCCACAAAAAGAAATCCGATTCAGGTAATCTACCTTGCAGAAAGGATATGCGGAATATGTTCAGTGACGCATGCCTACAACTATGTGAGGGCTGTTGAGGATGCCATGGATATGGAAATACCGGCTCGTGCCGAATACATCAGGACCATTGTGGCCGAACTTGAGAGAATCCATTCTCATATATTGTGGGCTGGATATGCCGCGCATATTATTGGTTTTGACACTTTATTCCATTATTCGTGGAGAGAAAGAGAAACAGTACTAGATGTTTTAGAAACACTTTGCGGGAACCGGGTTAATTACGGCATTATGACAATCGGTGGCGTACGGCGGGACATGACCTCTGAAGTTGAGAAACTAACAAGAGAGAATTTAGATCATTGGCTATCCATTTTTAATCGATATGTGGAGGCTTTTGTTGAAGATCCGGTCATTCAAGCCAGGACAAAAGGTGTCGGAATATTGACGGAGAAAGAAGCCTACGAATACTGTGCCCTAGGACCGACTGTGAGAGGATCGGGGATTCCTGCCGATGTAAGACAAGATCAACCCTACAGCGCCTATGGGGATGTAGGATTTGAGGCAATTGTTCCCCAGAAGATTTTGGGCAAAGTGACAGGAGATGTTTTCGACAAAGTTGCGGTTCGGCTTTTCGAAGTAAAGCAATCGGTGGAGATTATTCAGAAATGTTTGGATGGTCTTCCTGAAGGAGATATTGTGAAGGATTCGAAAGTTGCCAAAATGCTGCCGGCTTTGAAAAAAGCGGACGGCGAAGGGTTTAGTAGTATCGAGGGGCCAAGGGGGGAAGACTTCCATTATATAAAACTTGAAGAAGGGAATGAGAATATAACATCTTGGAAGGTTCGAGCTCCCACTTATTCTAATTTGATGACTTGGAAGCCAATGATGATTGGATCCCAAATTGCGGATGTGCCTCTTATTGTGGCTTCGGTGGATCCTTGTATGTCGTGTACTGATCGTGTGACCATCATTGATCGTAAGAAAGGAACAAGCTCTGTGCTGACTGAAGAGGACCTCCGTCAAAAATGCACTGAAAAAACAAGGAGGTTGATGAAATAATGAACCCTGCTTTAGATGTTGCTTTAAAAATAGTAGGCGGTATCCTCATAGCGTTAATCAGCATATTCATTGGCCTGATTTTCAAAGGAATCGACCGAAAAATTCATGCTCGAATGCAGGGGAGAATTGGACCTCCTATATGGCAGCCTTTTTGGGATCTGCGAAAATTAATGATAAAGGAAAGCATGGTCCCGGAAAATGCAGTCCCATGGCTTTATAATGCCGCGCCTTTGCTTGGATTGGCTGCGACCATTACCATCCTGTTCTATCTGCCCATAGGCGGTCTAGCCCCCATCGCAGAGGGAGCTGGAGACTTGATACTAATCTTGTATCTGCTGACTTTGCCGGCCGTCATGATGGTAATAGGAGGTTTTTCATCAGGTTCTCCTTTTGCCATTGTGGGAGCGCAGCGTGAAATGGTTATGATGATGAGTTATGAGTTTCCCTTGGCTGCTGTCATTGTAACAGTAGTCTGGAAGATCAATGCAGCGTTGGGTCCTGTCCTTCAAGCTGAAGGGCTAAAAGCCTTTTCGCTTTCGACACTCATGATCTTTCCCATTTGGGGGATTGTTGGTTTTGTCGGAGCGGCTGGTTTGTTATTGTGTTTAGGCGTGCTGCTGGCCGTAACGCCCGCTGAGTTGTCAAAGGTACCTTTCGATGCACCTGATGCCCATGAAGAATTATCAGGAGGCTTTTTGGTAGAGTACTCTGGAAGGAATTTGGCTCTTTATTATTTAATGGAAGCGGCCAAAACCGTGGCAGTAACGGCTTTAACAGTGGCCATATTTTTCCCTTACGGTATATCAGGATTATTTGGAATCAGTGGATTAGCTGCCCAAGCGGTTGATTTTGGCTTCTTTTGGGTTAAGGTGTTTGTTGTTATGTTAGTTTCGGTTACTTTTATTAGAACAGCTATTGCCCGGTTTAAAATTGATCAAATAGCGCAAGTCTTTTGGGCACCTGTTCTCATTGTTAGCCTGACAGGATTGTTGCTGGTTGCAGTAGATCACTTCCTGTTCTTCTAGTGTTTTTGAAGTGATAAAAAAAGTAGAGAAGAGCTTGAAATTGTAGGCTTTTTTGATTATCAGCGGGAGGTGATGCCAAGATGACGGTAATGATGAGAGAAATTATTGCCCAGCTAGTAAGAAAGCCGGGAACGAATCCTTTTCCGGCTGTGTATGCTCCCAAATCTGTAACCGCTTTTTTGGAAGCGGTAGGTGAAGGCAAGGCGCAGTTACTGCCGCCTGTAACTCCTCCACCCGGAATGAGAGGGAAAATTGAATACGATAAGGCAAAGTGTATTGGATGCAAACTTTGCACGCAGGTTTGCCCGGCAAAGGCGGTTGTTTTTGTTCCCGATACCAAGAAAGTGAAGTTTCATGTTGATAGATGCTCGTTTTGCGGGCAGTGTGCGGATATTTGTCCGGTCAAAGTAATTGTCATGTCAGATAACTTCCTTTTGGCGTATTCAGATAGAAAAGGTCCAGAGGCGATTATTGATCCGCCAGAAGAAAAAGAATCAGCTGATAAAGATAAAAAAAAAAAAAAAAAAGGTTTTGATCAGAAAAAAAAGACCTGTCTGGTACGCCGAGTGAAGGCTGCCAGCGGGCCTTTTTTATTACCGGATTTTTTGTCGCTTTTTTTTAGAAAGAAGGCGAAGATCACAAAACAGGTATATTTTGCCAAGAATGCTTTTTAAGAGCGTCGATAAGTGAGTGAGCTGCCAGGAGGGCTTCTTTTGAAAGCGGGTCACCGATCGTTTTACTTTTTGGTTCCACACCAATGAGTGTTGCCGGACAATCTGGACATTCATCTTTTAAAAAGCGAATCAAGTATTCCAGAGATATGGTGTGAGTTGAAAAGCCTACTTCTGCGATGGTGTTTTCTGTAATGATTCTGATAGAACCTGGATGCAGACCCATCAAAGCCGCATCCACAATAATGATCCCTTTTGGGGAGAGCTTTCCTACGGCGCCTGTAAAGTTTTCCGGAGCTGTCGCACAGTCAATAGTGTGCCAGTCAGGGTGCTCTAAATTGTTTGCACAATAAGGACCTACCCCATCATCGCCATTCAGCTCGTTGCCGATGCCTAACAGAACCCATTTTTTTATGGTCATAGTAGTAATCACCTAAACAATTGTTTATTTTTGGTGCGAATCAAATTCCCCGGAATTGAATTATCAGTATTGATAGATGCCCGGGATAATAAAGCCCGCTAAAGCCCCTAATACAATGATGCAGGTGATGATAACAAACACGCCGGCTTTTGCCATATCGGTACTCTTGAAATAACCCGATCCGTAAGCTACCGCATTGGGAGCTGCGTTAGCGGGAAAAAGAAAAGCGAAGGAAGCGGATAATCCGGCTACGACGCCAAAAGCAGTTGGATCCCATCCAAAACTTAAGGCAAGACCAATGGCCACCGGAACAAAGGTTGAAGCTGTCCCCGAAAGGCTGCAGAATATGGTGATTCCAAAGCCGGTGATGGCAGAAAACAAAGCAATGGCCACTCCCTGGTCGAGAGCCCCCAGGCCTGTAGATAAAATGGCAGCCATCCAATCAATTACTCCGGTTGCACTTAGGCCGGCTCCCATGGACATGCCGCCGCCGACTAAGAAAAGGACATCCCAGCCGATTTCTTTTTGCGCCTGCCCCCAGCTCATAAAGCCGATTTTGGGCAAAACAATGATTAAAGTAAGCAAGACGGCCACAACATAAAGCCAGCCGCTCATAACCGGGATGAATGTATCCATCAGCCACAGCACAATGGCCGTAGAGAAAAGGGCGAGGACTTTCTTTTCTTCAAAAGACATAGACCCCATTTCCTCTAGCTGTTTCTTTACTGAGGCAAGACCGCCTTCTACTACTTTGATTTCTAAAGGGAAAACTCTCAGCAAAATAAACCAGGTCAAGGGAATCATCACAACTACGAGAGGGAGAGCACGAACCATCCAGTCAACGAAAGTGAGATTTATATCGGCCAAGGTATCCAATAGGGCAATCGTAATGAGATTAGCGGGCGTTCCTGTGGGAGTCCCCATACCACCAATATTGGCCGCGAAAGCAATTCCGACCAACATAGCCTTTCCTAAATTGCTCTCAAGGGGTTTCGCTTTGGCCATGGTCAAAATACCGGCAGCGATGGGCACCATAATGGCTGTGGTGGCTGTATTCGACATCCACATGGACATGAAGGCGGTAGCAATCATGATTCCGAAGATAACATTGCCGGTTTTTTCTCCCATCCTGGCGATGATGTTTAGGCTGATTCTTTTATCCATTCCGGAGTTTACCAAACAAGCCGCGAGCAAATAACCCACTAAAACGACTGCATTGACGGGGTGTCCAATTAAAGCGAGTCCCTCGTTGAGAGAAACAATACCGGTTATGGATTGGACAAAAATGATAAGTAGGCCTGTGATTCCAAGAGGGAGTGCCTCCGTAACCCATAATAAGGCCCCGCTAAGGGCAATAAAAAGCATTCGCAATCCTTGGGGTTCCAATCCCTCGGGAGGTGTGATAAAATTGGACAGAATAAGCATTCCAATGACAAAGGTAAGTATGACCAGTTTTCGAGTCTCGCCATTCATTCAACTGCCTCCTAAAGCATAATTAATTAATAACAAAAAACTCTTTTCTACAATGTTCATTGATTTCCTCTAAAAATGTACGAGATTCAAGTTAGGTTTTAAGGTGTTTTAGTAATTAATGTATAAAACAGGTATTGCATCGACGGTGTGGGGGCGGCAAACAAAAATTTCATTCATTGGATTTTTTTGACACCCGGCAGGCTGATAATGACTTGTCTGCCTATACAAAAACTTATGAAACAGACGAGATAATATTCTTAAAATTGTTTGGTAAAAATTTTGGTGGTTTTCACCGGCAAACTTTTGCAGAAAAAAACGGATTAATCCGGCTAGATGTCTTTTTGAATCAACAATGGCAGGAAAAAATGAACAATCTAAACTTATTTTATTAAAACAATCTATGAGAGTCAATGTGTTTATTCAAAACGCACCGAAAGAATAGGGATAGGTTTACTATTTTAAAAATGATCAGCAAATGACTTTTATTTTATTATGATTTTAACGGGCAGGCAGGCGGGCTGAGATGGAAAATTTGAAAATCCTACACCTTGATATGGATGCTTTTTTTGCAGCAATTGAGCAAAACGAGCGCCCTTACCTCAAAGGGAGACCAGTTGTGGTTGGTGGTAAACCCGACTCCCGGGGGGTAGTTTCAACTGCCTCTTATGAAGCGCGAGAATATGGGATTCATTCTGGTATGTCCTGCAAAGAAGCATATAATCTTTGCCCAAAAACAGTGTTTTTGCCTGTTAGGATGGAGAGGTATAAGCAGGTTTCAAGAACAATAAGATCCATATTTGAGAAATACGCCTCATCCATCGAGCCATTGTCAATTGATGAAGCTTTTCTAGAAATAGAAGAAAATCCGGTGCAAGAGGCAAAAAAAATTAAAGAAGAAATATATAAGAAAACGGGGCTGACCGTATCGGTGGGCGTTTCATATAATAAGTACTTAGCTAAACTGGCTTCAGATCTTGAAAAACCAGATGGTTTTACAGTCATGACCCGCCAAAAGGCAGAGAAAATCCTACCGGATTTACCAATAAGAAAAATTTGGGGTGTTGGATCAAAAACAGAGAAAGATTTACAAGAGCTGGGCATGTTCAAAATTAAGGATATTCAAAGAGCAGATGTTTTGCTGCTTAAAAGGGTTCTCGGTAAAAGAGCCGAAGAGGTTAGGCAGCTTTCTTATGGAATCGACGAAAGACAGCTTGAGACTGTTCAAACTGCAAAGTCATATGGAGAAGAGCGAACTTTATCGAAAGATGAACACCGTATTGATGTGCTTCGCACTTATGTGAATGATTTTGCCGAGGAGTTATCAGAAAGGCTGGTTAGATCTCATCTAAAAGCAAGGACCGTCACATTGAAGATGCGTTATGATGATTTTGACAGCATCAGCAGGAGCAAAACGGTGGAGAAGGCGGTTGATGATAAAGGGTCAATTGCCAAGATCGCAGTTTCATTGATGAATAAAACCGACCTACCCAATAGAAGGGTGCGTCTTATTGGTGTCCAAGTTGGAAATTTCCTTTACCCGGGAGACCCTGAGCAAATGAAATTTCCTTTTTGATGGATAATAACAAAGAAAGGAAGGTGAGAACATGCCGATCCTCCAAGTTACGCTAATCAAAGGGAGAACCCGAGAGCAGAAGCGAGAGGCCGCAAAGAAAATCACAGAAGCAGTTGTTGAAACATTGAAGTGCCCACCCGATGCTGTTAAAATTTCTTTCCAAGAGATCGAAAAGGAAGATTTTGCCTCAGCCGGTGTCTTGATGGTTGATTCAAAGTAAATACGCCAGCATGAAAAAAATGGAAACAGGAAGATACTATTCTTAAAGTATCTTAAAAAACGGTCAATATAATTGCTTAGTTTTTTTTGTTAAGAGATAGATCTAGCGGAAAACGGCTGATTCATTTCGGTTGGTTTTCAAACCGAACAAACCTGGATCAAAAGCAGCTGAAGACCGAGTGTAGCGCATGGACAAAAAATCAGGCAGCCTCAGGGGTTATTCTAGCCGGCGGAGAAAGCGAGAGGTTTTCATCTGACAATGGCAGTGTGGACAGAGCCTTTCTTGACCTTGACGGGGAGCCCCTCATTTTTCATGTTGATAAGTCTTTTCGACAGCTTTTTAACAAGGTAATCGTGATTGCAGATACGGATGATTCCCTGTATAAAGACTTAGATATTGAAATGGCCCCTGACATGGTAAGTTGCAAGAAAAAGAGTTTAATGATGGGCCTGTATTCTGCTTTAAGCATAAAAAAAGAAGCGAGAGTGTGTATCGGTGCCTGTAATATTCCTTTTGTCCATCCGCAGCTTCTTTTTGGTTTAGCAGGAAAAAGCCCGGCAAAGACCTTGTCATGGCGGTGCAGAATTATCTCTTCCATCTTTTGCCGACAGTGTGTTCGCCTGAGTGCCTTCCAATGTCGAAAGGCTGATAGAAAATGGGAATTACAGGGTTTTGGATATTTTCCAAAAGTTGTCTCGAGAAGTTGTTGAAAAGGAAAAGGAAAAGCGGTGGGATCCGAGTTTTTGTTTCTTCTATAATTTTAATACGTGGAAGGATTACCAAAAAGCGCGACTACTTTGGACTAGTCAAACCGTTCGCTTAAATCAAAAAAAAGAAAAATGGTTATGAAACAAAGGAGGCCTTTATGAGAATACTAATTCTAGGTAAACTGCAGCCGAGCGATGAAATAGTCGAAGAAATAAAAGCGGTTGATTCTGATGTAGAAGTACGTCGGGAAGAAAACTGGAAGGAAGCAGAAAGTGCACTAAAAAAAGCAGAAGTGATTGTTACTACCAAAGGAGAATTTCCTCGCGAAGCTGTCAATGATGCACCAAACTTAAAATGGGTGCATTCATTGATGGTCGGGGTAGAATCGTTTTTGTATCCTGAATTTACAGATAGAGATATCATGCTGACTAACCCTCGAGGAGCGGCGGATGTCGCTGTTTCTGAGCATGCTTTTGCATTGATGCTCAGCTGGACAAGAGGAATTCCCCGGTCATTAAAACTGCAAAAAGAACGCAAATGGGACAAAGTCCAAGTGAATCACATGAAAGGGAAAACAATGGGAATCATTGGGTTGGGCAGTATTGGTCAGGAAATTGCCCGCAAAGCGAAGGAAGCTTTTCGGATGAGCGTAATGGCGACCAAAAGAAAGATGACGCAGGTGGATTATGTTGATAAGTTGCTTTCCCCGGAAGAAATCGATGATTTGTTATGCGAGTCGGATTATATCGTGGTAGCGGCGGCTATGACCAAAGAGACAGATAAACTCATCGGGGAGCGCGAATTTAAGATTATGAAACCTGATGCTTTTTTTGTTAATATTGCCAGGGGGCAAATTGTCGATGAAAAGGCACTCATAAAAGCATTGGAAAATAAGTGGATAGCCGGTGCGGGCTTAGATGTTTTTGAGATGGAGCCTCTTGCGAAGGAAAGCCCTTTATGGCAAATGGAAAATGTAATTATAACGCCTCATATAGCGGGTGTTTCCGATAAAAAACTGGCCGATCTAAGAGTGAAAGTCTTTATAGAGAATCTTAAATCATACAAGGCAGGCCGGGGATTATTGACGGAAGTAGATAAGGAGCTAGGGTATTAACAGAGCAGGAGGTAAATACATGAATCAACTCACCATTTTAATTATGAGCAAGCTTCATTTTGCTGAAAAACATAAAAATATGATTTCAGAAGTTTTGCCTAGTGCGGATATTTTTATTGCAAAAAATGCAGAAGAAGCAGGAGAGTCAATTGAAAAGGCCGACATCATACTCGCAAGCAACTGGGATTTTAATCGCGAAATATACAGTAAAGCCAAGAATCTAAAGTGGGTTCATGCAGTAAGTGCCGGAGTAGAGAACATGCTTTTTCCTGAAATGGTGAAGAGTCAGGTGCTTCTTTCCAATGCCAGAGGGATTTTTGATACACCCGCGGCAGAGCATACTATGGCACTTATACTCTCTTTTTCAAGAGGGATAGGGGAGGCAGTATGCCATCAGGAGGATAAAAAATGGAGAAGATACAGTGTTGTTGATTTGCAAGGGAGTACTCTTGGTATTGTGGGTTTAGGGAGTATTGGTCGCGAGATAGCTCGCATTGCCAAACATGGATTTAATATGAGAGTCATTGCCACCAAAAAACGGATCACTAGCGAGCCGGATGTGGATTGTTTATATCCCGTAGCTGAGCAAGATACTCTTTTGAAGGAATCTGATTTTATCGTAATTGCGGCCGCTTCAACACCGGAGACAGAAGGTTTGATTGGCGAACAAGAGTTAAGACTAATGAAAAAAAACGCTGTGTTAATCAATATTGCACGGGGGAAGATTGTTAAAGAAAATGATCTGATCAACGCGTTAAAACAAGGATGGGTTGCCGGAGCAGGCTTGGATGTTTTTGAAAAAGAACCACTTTCTCACCAAAGTGAACTCTACGAACTAGATAATGTTGTCCTCACGCCGCATCGAGCCGGTTTTACTTATCATAATTTAAATGATGAAAGAATAGAGAACTTTTGCGAGAATCTGCAGGATTTTTTGAGTGGAAAGCAGCTACGGACACAAGTTGATAAACAGGCAAAATACTAAGCTAAGCAGGAAGTACTTTCGAGTAAATTTCTTTTAAAGGGTGCTTTTTCTAGTATGCAAAGCCTGTGATTACCGAAACAGCTTGATAAGCGGTGGAAAGCCAAAAGAAATATCAATTTTTAAGTCGTCAAAGAACACTTTGATTCTTTATAGACATTGCTAGAAGGGGGTTGAATTTTTGCTTTCTAAAACTATTGTGCGAGGAGTGATAAGATGAACCGGCTTTATCGGTCAACTGAAAACAAGATGCTGGCAGGCGTATGTGGTGGAATGGCTGAGTATTTTCAGATTGATGTGTCATTGATACGTTTAGTTTGGATTCTCATGTTTTTAGCTGGTGGATCAGGGCTGTTGTTATACATTATTGCCTGGATTATTATCCCGGAGAAAGAAGAGGAATACGAACAAAAAATCCCTCAAGACAATAAAACAAATACGCTGTTTGGGATTTTGTTAATAGCCATCGGGGTAGTGCTGCTTTTTGATAGGTATATACCCTGGCGCTCACTGACTCGATTATGGCCTGCCGGACTTATTATATTGGGGGTCATTATGATTGTCGGCTGGAAAGGAGATCGCTCATGAGGGTCAATCATTTGTTTCGGGGCGCATTGTTAGTGATTATCGGTATCTTGTTGCTTTTGGTAAACTTTGGCTACATACATCCTTCTATCTGGTGGGAGCTGTTAAGACTTTGGCCTGTGCTTCTTATTGCATTGGGACTCAAGATGATCGGAAGCAAAGATTCAGTTCTTCTTAGTGTTTTGGCAATTCTTCTGGTACTAGGTGCGATAGGTTATTCATATTATTCTTTACAAGAGACTGCTTTGTCAGGTGATTTGAAAAAAGCAAACTTTGATCAAGCAATGCATGAGGACATAGAGGAAGTTGAGTTGACCATTCATTTTGGAGAAGGGGAGATTGATCTTCGGGGTGGTACAGAACTGCTTGCTGAAGCAAAACTGGATTTCATTCACCAAAGACCGACATGGACATATCATGAAGAGGAAACGACGGGCAAGCTTATTATTGAACAAGACACATTTGCTTCCGGAAGGTTTCCAGGCCGGTTTTCTCAAGGGTCCCATAACATCTGGAATATTAAGCTAAATAATGAGCCTGCCTGGAGCATTGTCTTTAACTCAGGGGCTTGCAAAGTGGAAGCCGATTTTAGAGATTTAGATATCTCACGATTAATTGTTAACACAGGAGCAAGCGATGTAAATTTGACCCTGGGAGAACAAAGCATGGACGGTGAAATAGTAGTTAAAGCGGGTGCTTCAAATATTGAGTTGACTTTCCCTAAAGAGGCAGGCGTTAAAATATCCAAAACGGGAGCATTGAGCAGTGATAATTTGGATAGTTTAAATTTTATCTTTGAAGAAGACTATTACTATTCCCCCAATTTTTACGAAACAGAGTATGTCTATGAGGTGGATATTACAACCGGCGTGAGCAGCATTAGTGTAAAACTCTATTGATTTTTGCAAAGGAGGGGTATTTGGTGGGCAGCGACCTGGTTATAGACGCAAAAGCAAAAGCAAGCCAGCTGCACTGGGAAGGATTCAGCTGAGCAGAGGCCGTCTGGCTTAGTTTAAGTCAGGATTTAAGGGAAGAGCAAAGTCGATTTGGTTCAAAATTAGCGGTTGGTTTTGCGGGAGGTATAGGATCAGGTTCGATCTGTGGTGCTGTGGCAGGCGGGGTGATGTCTTTAGGAGCTTTTTTTGGTAGATACCCCGAAGATCCTCGTTTTGGGCCTCTCAGAGGGCTTGTTCAGTTGTATTACCAGGAGATGATTGAACTGCACGGAAGTGCTTATTGCCGGGACTTGAAACCTCAAGATGATACCCAGAAGAAAGTTTGTAATGACATTATATCTTCATCGGCTGAAATAGCCGCTCTCATTATCGAAAATAACAAGGCTATGGAAGGATCAATGGATAAAGCAGAGAAAGTTGATGTCAAGCAAGAAACCAAATAAAAAAAAGAATCTCCCTAATAAATTGGGAGGCAGGATGAAATACTTTTTAGGAGCCAAAAGACTGTGTCAGCTGCGGTGCAAATGATTATATGTGTAGGGGAAAAGTTGAGAAAAAGAAGGCAGTGCAAAAGCACTGCCTTCTTAACAAGTTGTTTTTACTTATTAAAATCAAAATCATATTCCTTCGCGTTTTCTTTTCCTTGAAGAACGCGAAGAGCTCCCAAAGCCAATGATTCAAGTTCTTTTTCTCCCGGGTAAGTCTTGACGGGGGCAATAAAGGAGACACTATTTTTTATCCAGCCGGTGAAAAGCTTTGAATGGGCAATACCACCGGTCAAGGCAATAGCATCAACATCTCCGTTTAAAACGGTTGCCATCGCCCCGATGGCTTTGCATACTTGGTACGCCATAGCTCTATAGATAAGTTCTGCCTGTTCATTTCCTTTTTCTACCATTTTTTCAACTTCTTGCGCATCTTTTGTACCAAGATAAGCGTAAATCCCGCCTTCTCCGAAAAGCTTTTTGATGACATCTTCCATGTTGTAATTGCCTGAGAAACAAGCCCGGACTAACCCCCCAAGTGGTGGCACAGCTCTTTCGGGGGTAAAGAGACCGCCTTCTTCTATATTGACATCGACGACTTTCCCTTTTTTATGAGCGCCGACCGAAATGCCTCCGCCCATATGAGCCACAATAAGATTTGCTTCTTCATAGGGCTTTTCAAGATCAGCGGCTGCCTTTCTGCCGATCGCTTTCTGATTTAAAGCATGAAAACCGCTTCTCCTTGGCAATTCGGGCCAGCCTGAAAATCTGGCGATATCTTCATATTCATCAACGGTTACCGGGTCAACGACAAAAGAAGGAATATTTAGTTGTTTCTCTAAATCATTAGCAATAATGGGTCCTAAATTGGCGGCGTGGCGGCCTGGTCGCGATCGTTCTACCATTTCACTGTTTACCCTGTATGTTCCACTGGGGATAGGGCCTAAATCGCCGCCTCGACCGGAAACGGCATCGAGTGTTTTCAGCTCAATATTTTTATCACGAAGGGTTTCGAGTATGCAGTTCTTTCGATAATCGTACTGATCAGCTAATGTTTCAAAAGGGGCTAAATCCTCTGCACTATGGGAAATTGTTTCTTGAAGGATGAGTTTGTCATTGTCGTAGAGAGCGAATTTGGTAGAAGTAGAGCCCGGGTTAATTGATAGAATCCGATAAGTTTTATCCATGTCAGATGCCTCCTTAATGCAATGTTTTTATTTTTTAGGTCTGTGTTTGTCTATCTTTCAACGAAAAAGAGAAAGATTCCTGCTGTTTGAGCTAAGAATAAAGAAGCGAAGCGAGGGTTGGGCCCGTGAGTCAGGCAGAAGAAGATACAATAAGAAAAGATAAAGGTAATGATCCGAAAAAATGCGATCTATTGGGTTTGTTCTGGACTTTTTTTAAAATTGGCGCGGTTACTTTCGGCGGGGGATTTGCCATGATTCCGCTGATAAAAGATGAAGTGGTAGAAAAACAATGCTGGCTGCAAGAGGATGAGTGTATTGATATTTTTGGAATTACGCAGGTCGCTCCGGGCGCTATTGCGATTAATACTTCAATTTTTATTGGAAATAAACTGATGGGTTTTCCCGGTGCGGTTGCCGCTACCTTAGGGGCTGTAATTCCTTCATTTTTCATAATTCTACTTATTGCCTCTTCGTTTGCCCGATTTCAAGACAATCCAATGGTCCGGTCATTCTTTGCCGGTGTAAGGCCGGGTGTTGTCGCTCTAATTGCGACGGCGGCCTTCCGATTTGGTAAGAATGTTTTAAAGTCCGGTTTTAGTTATATGGTTTCCATTTTCGGGGTAATTGGTCTTTTGTTTTTCGGAATTCATCCCATTGCAGCGATCCTGGCTAGTGCTTTTTTAGGTTTTTTATCAGGTTTATTGGTAAAAGAGCAACAGAGTTAAACAAAGAGGTGGTCTTTTTGCTATTACTGACGCTATTTTCGACATTCTTTAAAATTGGGATGTTTAGCTTTGGTGGGGGATATGCGATGATCCCCCTGATTCAAGAAGAGATTATTAAACGGCACGGGTTTTTGACTACAGAACAGTTTGGGGATATTATTGCGATTGCGGAAATGACGCCCGGCCCCATTGCAGTTAATTCGGCTACATTTGTAGGCTATAATGTCAGCGGTGTCGCGGGGGCGTTGGTAAGTACTGTAGGTGTGGTTATGCCTTCCTTCATCATTATTTTAATACTTGCTCGTTTTTTCGTCCAATACCAACATCATTCAATCACGGAATCCTTGTTTCGAGGCATAAGGCCAATGGTAGTGGCGCTCATCATATCAGCGGGGGTTTTTATTGGGAGCATGGCTTTGGTTGATATGAAGTCGGTGATAATTTGGATCGCGGTTTTTGCGGCCATCAATAAAGCGGGAGTCCATCCTATAGCAGCTATTATGAGTGCGGGTCTTTTGGGTATCCTTTTATTCTAGGTATATTTTTGTCTTTCTTCATAAATAAAAGAAGACTCCCCGAAAGGAGCCTTAGACTGTCGACAAAACCCAAGTCGGCAGTTTTTTTTAATGTCATCAGATTACAAAAACAATTAATCAGTGGTGGGGTATTCTTTTGCTTTTTCCCCACCGGTAAGTACCCTCAAGGCGCCAAAAGCCAAGGATTCTAGTTCTTTTTCGCCGGGGAAAACCATAACAGGTGCGATATAGCTAATGTCTTCTTTGATCCAGTCGGTCAGCATTTTAGAATGAGAACATCCGCCGGTTAGAATGATTGCGTCCACTTTTCCTTTTAAGACAGTGGATAAGGCTCCGATCGCTTTGCTGACTTGATATCCCATTGCTTTGAAAATAAGCTCGGCTTCTTCATTCCCATCTTGAACCATTTTTTCGACTTCGCGCAGATCTTTGGTTTTCAAGTGAGCTTGGATGCCGCCGTTGCCCAACATCATCTTCATGATCTCGCCTGCTGTATAGTCCCCGGAAAAACAAGTGCGCACCAGACCACTGAGGGGAGGGCAGGCCCTTTCGGGAGTAAAAAGTCCGCCTTCGGCGATATTTACGTCAATGATTCTTCCTTGTCGATGGGCTCCAACAGAAACGCCGCCGCCGATGTGGGCGACAACCAAATTTAGTTCTTCATAAGGTTTCCCAAGTTCTTCGGCAGCTTTGCGGGCGACAGCTTTGTGGTTTAAAGGATGAAAACCGCTTTTTCTGGGCAATTCCGGCCAGCCGGAGATCCTGGCGATATCTTCGAACTCGTCAACGGAGGTGGGATCTACGACGAAACCCGGAATGTCAAATTCTTTCGAGAGTTCATCGGCAATTAACGGACCAAGCACGGAGGCATGGCCGCCGGGGGAATTGCGAACATCCTCTACCATGGTTTCATTGATGCCAAGAGTCCCGCTTGATACGGGCTTCAGTCCCCCTCCGCGGCCCGATACGGCATCAATTGTGTTGAGATTGATGTCTTTTTCTTTTAGTAAACCTAGAATTGTTTCTTTACGCATCTCATATTCATCAGTGACTTTCTGGAAAGGAGCTAAATCTTCGGCCGAATGGTGGATCGTTTCCTGCGTTAATAGTTCTTCATTTTCGTACACAGCCACCTTCGTGGAAGTAGACCCGGGGTTTATAGCCAGAATGCGAAACTTTTTGCTCATATGTTTACCTCCTGAAATTTGATAATCATTCTTCTACTTTTCCACTTGGATACATCTTTGCTTTTTCTTCGCCGGCGAGAACTCGAAGTGCTCCGAGTGCCAGTGATTCCAGCTCGTTTTCACCGGGGTAAACCAGGATGGGGTCGATGTAGTTACAATAATCTTTCATCCAAGTAACGAACCTTTTCGAGTGGGCAATTCCTCCGGTTAAAACGAGCGCATCGACACTGCCTTTCAGGGCAGAATAGCAAGCACCGACCGATTTTGCAATGTTATAAGTCATAGCTTTATAGACAAGTTCAGCTTCTTCATTGCCATCCTCGATCATTTTTTCTACATCGCGTACATCCTTCGTTTTGAAATAAGTGAACATTCCTCCTGCACCCATTAGTAGTTTTGCGATTTCCTTTTTGGTGTATTCTCCGGAAAAACACAATTCCAGCATGTCAAAAGCTCTGGGATTGACTCGTTCAGGAGAAAACAACGGTATTTCAACGTCAATGCACCGCCCTTTCTTATGGGGCGAAACAGAAATACCTCCTCCCACATGCGCAACAAGCAAATTGAGTTCTTCATAGGGCTTTTTTAAATCGCTAGCTGCCTTTCGAGCCGTTGCCTTGTGGTTTAAAGCATGAAAACCACTTCTTTTGGGTCGATCTTTAAGGCCGGATATGCGAGAAATTTCATCAAACTCATCGACATTGACCGGATCCACCATAAAGGCGGGGATGTTCAGTTCTTTGGACAGCTCAAAAGAGATCATGGGTCCTAGAATTGAAGCGTGCTGAATACGAGCATTTTTTGCATCATCGACTAATTCCTCATTAACCCGAAAGGTCCCGCTTGGCACCGGTTTTCCTCCGCCGCCTCGACCCGAGATAGCATCAAGAGATGCTAAATCGACTCCTTTATCTTCTAGGGCTTTCATAACAGCTTCTTTGCGGTATTCATATTCATCAGCGACCTTTTCAAAAGGGGCAAGATCCTCATGAGTATGGTCAACCGCGTGCTGCATGATACAATCGTTGCCTTCGTACAACGCGATTTTCGTCGAAGTCGAGCCTGGATTGATGGAAAGTATTCGATGTTTTTTTCTCATATGTTTTCCTCCTTTTATGATAATAAGACATACTTATTCTTTTATTCTTGTCTGTGGCATAATTTCCTGCCCTTAAGAGATAATCTGCAGAAAATTGAAGAAAAGATTGAACTAAAAGCGCTTTCTAGCGTAGAAGACGGGAAATAAAGTATTTAATGATGTTCTTTTGTAAAAGGGAATAGAGTTTTAAAAAACTGGTATTTCTTATCATGAAGTCATTTTAAATCAAAATTCTGGTAAGATAGGACGCTTTTTAGATGGCTTCCATTGACTTATACAAAATGATCGCATAAAATGAAGACAAAGCGATATGTTCAAACAAACATAGTGAAGTTTCGGCTTCATAGCAGGGCAGTGATAAAAAAGATGCTCTTAAATAGGACCTAAAGATGTTTTTCATAAACTGCATGTGATCATGATGTCTATAAAGTTGTATGTTTTTATAGGTTTTAGATAGATAACCGAAGGATATCAGCTGAGATCCATATTTTCGGTGGTTTGGTTTTTTTCATATATCTTTCCATTTGCGTTTCTCCTTGGTTTACATTGAAAAGGTGGAAGGTTATTTCGTTTATAAATGGCTTCGCTGTCTTAATATAATAGCTAAGAAATTGGGATCAAAGGAAGGAAAGGTCTTTAACGAACACACAAATCTTACTAAATTGAAAGGTATGATCTTATGCATACGAAAAATGGTTTCTTGAGCAAGTTCTCAATATTTGATCTGCTCATCATTTCTTTGATGGCCTGTATCGGGATAGTAATAAAACCTTTTGTTGTGCCGCTGGCCCATATTATAACAGGACCTTTATTTATCCCCGGAGGAGCCGTGGCGGGAGGATTTTATATGATGTGGATCGTGTTAGGAGCTAGCCTTGTCGGTAAACCCGGCGCAGCTACGTTGATTGCTCTTGTACAGGCTATGGTAGTCATGTCCATTGGTTTTTTTGGAACCCACGGTTTTGTGAGTTTATTTACTTATGTGCTGCCCGGCGTGGCCGTGGATTCGGTGTTTTTGCTTTCCAAACACCGGGGCTGCTGTATAGGATGCTGCTTTGCAGCTGGCATTGCGGCCAATATAAGTGGTGTTTTTTTGGTCAACATCGTATTTTTTAGACTGCCTCTGGTTCCCTTGGTGCTGAGCTTATCGGCAGCTGCTCTTTCAGGTGGTTTAGGTGGCGTTATTGCCTATAACACTGCAAGACAATTCAAGGATAGAATAGCCTGATGCTGGTTTGGATTTGTTAAAAAGTGAAACCTGTGCCAACCATGAATCCAAAAACAAATTTCAATGACGGGCAACAAAAAGGCAATAACCATAACTACAAGCTGGGCTTGTGATTAGTCAACTCAAAAAAGAGGGAATAATTTCACTTCAAAAATTTTATTAGAAAAAGATGACGGGGAAACTTATTTGCTGTCAATATTTGGTTTGAAAAATGTGATGGAGGTGTAGTAATGACGAGAAAAGTACTAGTAATAATTGTTGCATTGGCTCTTGTCGTGGGAGTGTTCGCGTTTTTAAACGTCGGAGACAGGGAGGATCGTTTAGTCACGCAAAGAGAAGCAGAAATAATCCTTAAAGTGGGCGGGGAAGAATTTGACAGAGTAAAATTTGACAATATGATGCTTTTAACCCAGCATACATTTGAAGAAGTTTTACAAAGCAGTGACAGCCCGGATCAAACGGATGTTTACAAAGGCGTACTTATGAAAGATGTGTTAGATGAGTATCGTATTCCTTATGAAGATAAAGAGCAAATTATGGCCCAATCGGCAGATGGGTTCTCGACTGTTTTCACGATCGAAGAAGTTTTAGAGGATGATAATGTTTATATTGTCTATGAAATCAACGGAGAGCCTCTAGCGCCAAAAGATGAGGGGGGGTCGGGGCCGTATCAGTTGGTTGTAAGACAGGATGAATTTGCAATGAGGTGGATAAAATTTCTCATGGAGTTGGATGTCAATTGACCCATCCAATCGTAATTGAACACCTGGGATTTACTTTCCCCAACAAGAAAGAAAGCTTGTTTTCGGATATTAATCTGCAAATTGAAAAAGGTGAGGTTGTTTCCATCGTCGGTCTTTCCGGAAGCGGAAAAAGTACGCTTTGCTACTGCTTAAGCGGGATTATTCCTCACATGAGAAAAGGGCGCTTGGAAGGAAAGGTGATGATCAAAGGGCGATCCACTTCAGAGATGACGATACCTGAAATTTCCACCAAGCTGGGAATACTGTTTCAAAACCCAGATACTCAATTGTTTTCTCCGACAGTGGAAGATGAGATTGCTTTTGGCCCTGAAAATATGGGGATGACCAGGTCGGCCATCGCAAAGAGAATTGATGATGTCCTTGAGAAAGTAGGGATAACAAAATTGAGATTTAAAAACCCTAAAGAGCTTTCAGGTGGCGAAAAGCAGCTAGTTGCTCTGACCTCTGTTTTAAGCCTGGATCCTGAAATTTTGATTTTTGATGAAGCGATGTCCCAACTTGATAGCGACGGGAAAAAAATGATGAAGAAGATGATTTCGGAGTTAAAGCATCAAGGAAAAACCTTGATTACCATTGAGCATGATTTTGATAATCTAAGGGTTGCCGATCGTGTGAAATTATTAAAGAATGGGAAATTAAAAGATTTCAATGGAGAATTATAAGGAGGTAGGTCAGCCTGCTCTGCATGGACAAAGTTAGTTTCGGCTACGACCAAAAGCATATTGTCGTAAAGAACTTGGATCTTACCATAGACAATAGAGGGCTGACTGCCATGACGGGCAAGAATGGGAGTGGGAAAACAACGATTGGCAAGTTATTGGCCGGTATCCTTAAGCCCAGGAGTGGACACGTATTCATTTCTGGTGAAGATACAAAAAATATGTCTTTGGGCAGGATTGGGGAACAAGTGGGCTACTTATTCCAAGATCCGGAGAGACAGATTTTTACGCCAACCGTTTCAGAAGAGTTGTCTTTTGTTATGCAGCTAAAAGGTTACCAGGATAAGATTATTGAAGAGAAAGTCGAAGAAATGTTAGACATGTTTAAGCTTTCGCACCTTAAAGAGAGTTTTCCTTTTTATTTAAGCAGGGGTGAAAAACAACGATTGGCTTTGGCCTCGGTGCTCATCAACCGTCCAAAATTTTTGATTTTGGACGAGCCTACGACAGCACTGGATATAAAGAGAAAAGCAGAACTTCTGGAAATTTTAAAAGTCCTTATCACACAAGGGGTAGGGGTGTTGGCGATGAGTCATGATCATAAGTTTGTAACCGGTCATGCCACTAGGGTAATCGAGGTGGTCGGGGGTGAGATCTATCATGATACCGCAGCCAAGAGTATGGGATAGTTCGCCTCAAAGCGGGTATGACCCCAGGGCCAAATTAGTGATTGTCATGTGCATTTCGAGTCTGGCTGTTTTCTTGCAGAATATTTGGCTTATGACAGTGGTATTAAGTGCGGCTTTCTTGTTTTCGATGTTTTTTAAGAGTAAACCACTTAGGGCTTTATCCAAACTGAGAAGAATGATATGGGTATTTCTGGCGATGGTCTTCATACAGAGCATTTTTACCCAGGGCGGGGAGCCAATCTTGACTATAAGGAATGTCACTTTGATTTCTTCACTCGGCATGACTAGGGGGATTACCATATTTTTGAGGGTTTTAATCATCATTATTTCGGCTTCCATAATGAATACATCAAATTCTAGAGACATTGTACAGGGACTTTATCAATGGAAGGTTCCTTATGAACTTGCTTTTATGGTATCGGTGTCTTTAAGGTTTTTACCGCTTTTAAAAGAAGAAATTGAAGATATGATTACGGCGATTCAACTCCGCGGCCTAGATTTTGAAAAAGTTCCCACGGGTAAAAAAATCAGAATCTATTCTTATCTGATTATGCCTATGATAGCCAGCGTTATAGGAAAAGCTCAGGATTTAGCCATAGCCGTGGAGATGAGGGGTTTTCGGGCTTTTCCCTATCGGACAAGTTTTCGTATGCTTCGCTTTGCTCCTAAGGATTATATCTTGATGATTACAGCAGGGGTATTGACCGTTCTTGTGTTCTTCTCAAATCATATGGGTTACTTATAATAAGAAGGAAGAAAGGAGCGAATCCTATGAAGGTGTTCTCGGTGGTCGGGACTTCTCTGACAGGAAAAACAACGACCATTGAAAATATTATCCAGGAACTGAGGAAAAGACGTTATTCTATCGGTTCTGTCAAAGACATTCATTACGAGAAATTTGCAATTGATACCGAAGGTACCAATACTGACAGGCATTATAAAGCAGGATCTCAATTGGTGACGGCCAGAGGCATTTATGAGACGGATATTTTATTTAAAAACAGACTTTCGATAAAAGACATCCTCCGTTTTTATGACCATGATTTTGTAGTGTTGGAAGGGGTGGAGGATTTTGTGGCGCCGAAGATTATTTGCGCTTCGACCACCGATGAAATAGATGATAAGCTAGATGCTACAGCGATTGCTATATCGGGTAAAATAGCAAATAAGATAAATGAATATAGAGGAATCCCGGCGGTCAATGCTTTGGAAGAACCTGTTTTATTAGTGGATTTAATTGAAAAGCAGGTTTGCCCGGTGCTGCCCAATATGGCTGAGGATTGCTGTAATGAGTGCGGTTACTCTTGCAAGAAACTTCTGGAGAGAATCATTCGGGGAAAAAGTAAGCGAGATGAGTGTTTACTTGAAAGGGAAAGTCAAATCCGACTTACAATTGACGGAAAGAAAATCGATATAGTTCCTTTTGTCCAAGCTGTTTTAAAGAATACAGTAAAAGGGGTTGTCAAAGAGCTAGAGGGTTACAAGCAGCATGCCGAGATTAAAATCGAAATAAAAAAAGAAGAATAAGCATTAAAGAACAAGCCGCCAAGGGTTTTTCTGATGGCCATTAGCTAAAGACGAGAATGTATGTGCATCCCAAAAAAGATTTTTAGGCGGCTTGTTAAACATAGAAAGTGTTTCAACACTTGGGGCGCCTCATACAGCTTTTTCTGCATGGATAGAAGGTGCCGACTCATTTTGGATTTTGTTTCGCGAAGGAAGCTAGGGGGATGGAAATGAGGGTTAATTATAAAGTGTGGATAGAAAATGACCAAGGACAATTAATCATCGGCGAGGGATTGTTGGCGTTGTTGACTGCCATCGAAAAAACAGGGTCCATTTATAAAGCTTCAAAAGAGCTCGATATGTCTTATCGAACGGCTTGGGGAAAACTAAAAAAGCTTGAAGAAAGAATTGGTCTTCAATTGGCAGAGAAGCGCCTAGGCGGCAAAGGGGGGGGAGGTACCGTACTAACCAAAAGGGGCATTGAGCTGTTGGAAGGGTTTAATCGACTAGATAAGGAAATAGCCAAGTTTGCAGAACTGAAGTTTATGAACCACTTCAAATCGATTATCCCTTCCGATGATAAAGAAAATGTCGATTTTTGATTGGTTCCTTAATCTTTTTCAGAAACTATACGGATTAGTTGTTCGTATTTTTATAGCCAAACAGCACGATCATTTGTGTGGATGAAAACAATTGTTTGGTAATTCCACATTATTGTTTTGATGGAGAGGCAAAAATTATTTTGCTGCTATATCGCGTGTGCAAGCAAACACGCGGATTTTTTGTTTTATGACGGCTAAATTACAGGTTTTTCATTGCGCTTTAGTAACCTGCATAGATTTTTGAAAGAAGCATTCATTATGGTAATTTTTAGCAGTATCATGATCGTTTTAAAAAAAGACAGGATTTAGGTACAATTGGTCGAAAAAGGTAATGATTTGTTATTCAAAAGTGAACTGATACGGAGGGGAATTATGACAACAAAAAAAGCAATCGTAATCGGGGCTGGATTCGGGGGTATGACAGCTGCTGCTTTGCTGGCTCGTGACGGTCTAGACGTGACTGTTGTAGAAAAAAACGAAATGGCAGGCGGGCGTGCTCGCGTTTGGGAACAGGATGGTTTTGTCTTTGACATGGGGCCTTCCTGGTATCTCATGCCGGAAGTATTTGAATCTTATTTTGAGTCTCTGGGGAAGAAACGGCATGATTACTATCATTTGGAAAAGTTAGACCCTTATTACCGGGTTTTTTTCAGCCCGAAAGAAAGTGTTGATATTACATCTGATATGAAACAAAATCAAGAGTACTTTGAAAAACTAGAAAGTGGTGGAAGCGGCAGATTGAAAAAATATTTGGATGCGGCCGAATACAAGTACGATGTGGCCATGAAGGAATTTATGGAAGTAGAATATACTTCTGTATTTCAGTTTCTTAATCGAAAGATGATGACAGAAGGCCTTAAACTTAATATGTTCTCTCCGCTTGACAAATACGTTCGCAAATATTTTAAAGACCGCAGGGCTCGGCAGATTCTTGAGTACGCCATGGTTTTTCTTGGAAATAGCCCGCATAATGCCCCTGCTTTATATTCGATTATGTCTCATGTTGACTTTAACTTAGGTGTTTGGTATCCAGTGGGCGGGATGGGAAAAGTGGTGGCCGGCATGGTCCGCGCGGCAGAAGAGGTGGGCGTTCAATTTCAATATAATTTACCCGTCGAACGAATCATTGTCCGCGACAATAAGGCGGTGGGCGTGGAAACCAAAGAAGGGGAGATGTTGGCTGATGTAGTTCTCGTTAATGCAGATTATGCCCATAGCGAGCTAGAACTTTTATCACCTGCTCACCAAACTTACCCAAGCTCTTACTGGAATAAGAAAGTGATTGCTCCTTCCATGCTGCTTGCCTATCTAGGCGTAGATAAAAAAATTGACAAACTAGCCCACCACACCCTTTATTTTGCCGAAGATTGGGATTTGCATTTTAAGCAAATATTTGATGATCCGGCCTGGCCAGAAGATCCTTGTGTCTATGTGGGAGCCACTTCAAAAACGGATCCAAGCATGGCTCCTGAAGGGAAAGAGAATGTTTTTTTCCTTATTCCGATAGCCCCGGGCTTAGAGGACAATGAAGAGATCAGGGAAAAGGCCTTCCAACAAGGCATTAGCCAGCTGGAAAGACTTGTTGGAGAATCGATTCAAGATCATATAATCGTTAAGCGCTTGTTTTCTGTAAATGATTTCAAAAATGAGTACAATTCTTATAAAGGGACCGCTTTGGGGATGGCGCATACTTTGAATCAAACAGCTGTTTTTCGCCCGGCCCACAAGAGCAAAAAAGTGAAAGGGTTATATTATACAGGGCAGTATGCTCACCCGGGCGTAGGAGTTCCCATCGTTGTTATTTCCTCACAAATAGTATCAAAATTGATTAGAGAGGATTTGGCATGAACAAGCCTTTTGAGCGAATTTTTAGTAAAGGAAGTAAAACTTACTTTACCTCCAGTCTTTTCTTTCCGCCTGATGTGCGTCAAGATGTTTTTCGGCTTTATGCTTTTGTCCGGACGGCTGATGATTTTGTAGATCAAAAACCTCCAGATAAGGAAGGGTTTTATCGTTATGTAGACCTTTATCGGTTTGCCGAAGAAAAAGGGACTTCAAAAGAGCCCATTATTGACTCGTACATCTCTTTGAGCAAAGAAAGAAATTTTGACCCGCAGTGGACAAATGCTTTTTTACGTTCAATGGAGATGGATCTAAAAAAAATCCACTACGAGACAATGGAAGAGCTGGTAGAATATATGTATGGATCCGCTGAAGTTATCGGTTTATTTATGGCTAAGATCCTCGGTCTTCCCAAAGAAAGCGAAATGAGCGCCAGACTCCAGGGCCGATCAATGCAGATGATTAATTTTATTCGCGATATTGATGAAGATTTGCGATTAGGAAGACAGTATCTTCCTCTCGACGGCAGGAGAGAGGAACTTCTCAATGAAAACACAGCCAGAAATAATCCTGATGAATTCAAGACATACATTGATAAGATGCTCTCTTATTATTATTCTTGGCAGGAAGAAGCAGAAAAGGGTTATGAATTTATTCCAAAGAATTATTTGATTCCTATCAAAACGGCCGCCGACATGTACACTTGGACGGCCAAAATGATTGAAAGAAATCCCCCTATCGTCTATTCGAAAAAGATTAAACCAACTCGAGGGAGAATTATCCTCTCGGCGTTGAAAAATTGGCTCTGGTTGGGAAGGGGAATGCATAGCAATGTTGGATGAAATCAGTTCGGCAAAAACAGAAATATCGAAGTATTTATCGGGTTATTTCGCAAAAAGCAGCGAAGAGACAGTTCATGTAAACAAGTGGGCTCCTGACTTGCATAACAGATTAGAAAAATTTATGACGCAGGCAAAGATGCTTCGGGGAGGCTTGATTGTAACTACTCATAAATTGCTCAACGGGAAAAATGATGAGGCGGCGCTAATGTCGGCGGCGGCTATCGAATTAATGCATAGTTCACTTCTCATTCACGATGATATCATGGACCGTGATCAACTCCGCCGGGGAGAGAGTACGGTCTATTATCAATACGAAAAGTTAGCAGAAGAAAGAAAATATTTGCAGCCGGCTGAATTTGGCCGGGCCATGGGAATATGCGCCGGAGATGAAGCGTTTTTTATGGCTTATGATATCTTGAGCCAGCTGCCGGTCGAAAAAGACATGCTTCACACTCTTTTAGCAAAATTCACGAAAGAAATGAAGCAGGTGGGTCTAGCACAGATGGAGGATGTCCATTTCGGGCATAATAAGGATGAACCAACCGAACAAGAAATTTTAAAAGTGTTCTATTTCAAGACAGCTAGATATACCTTTTCTCTTCCTTTCTTCATGGGAGGATGCCTGGTCGGCCTATCTAATTCAGAACTAGTTTCCTTAGAGGCCATCGGCGAAGCATTGGGAGTGATTTTTCAAATTAAAGATGATGAACTGGGCTTGTTTGGCAGTGAGAAGGTTATCGGAAAACCTTCCGGCTCGGATTTGAGAGAGGATAAAAAGACACTGTTTCGCTTGTATCTCAAAGAGATGGCAGGGGCTAAAGAACAATCAAAGCTTAAAAAGATCTATGGTTCTTTGGAGATCACGGAGGCAGAAGTTCAATATGTAAGAGATTTATGTGAGGAATTGGGTGTAATGGTAAAAGTCCAACGAAAAGTGAGAGAATATGCTGATTATGTTCAAAATGAAGCCGCTTCTCTTAACGAAGCACAAGCCTTAAAGCCCCTAATATCCGATCTTTTGGCTTACAGCCTGACAAGAGACTATTAGTGACAATTAGAAAGAAAGTGATGCAAAATTTCAGAATGAATAGAGGGGGCGTTGATGCTGTCTTATTTACTGCTGAATGGATTGATCATTTGCATTCCTTTGCTTCTTTCATTTGAGCATAGGGTGTATTATGTTGGTCTTTGGCCGGCTGTGTTTTTATCAATACTGGTTGTGGGCGGCCTTTATGTGCTCTGGGATGCGTATGTAACCAAACGCGGCGACTGGCGTTTTAACAAAAAATATTTGACCGGTTACAGATTATTCGGTCTGCCCATTGAGGAGATTCTTTTTTTTGTGACGGCTCCTTTTAGCTGTATATTTATTTACGAAGCGATCCAATATTTAGTACCCTTATCTTTGCTGCCGTTTCATTCTTTTTTCTATATCTTGGTAGGAATGGCGTGTCTGTTTTTTGCCTGGCGGTATAAGCGCAAAGATTATACAAGAACGGTGATGACCGTAACCGGGATTTCCATCATTGTTTTTTCTTTCCTGGGAGAATTCATGTTGGCAACCAACCATTTTTGGATTACCATGGGTTTGTCATTTATTGCTTTTTACATCTTTAATGGCTATCTTACCGGGATTCCTATTGTCATTTACAACCCGGAGGCCATCACAGGTAGGCGGATCAAAACGATACCAATAGAAGACTTTTTTTATAATTTTGCTATGTTAGGTTCTTATTTTCTTGTGTACTTCTATGCCAAAGATTTTTTGGGCTTATGATTTTTAAAAAGAAGGTTAGCTAAAGAAGTTTGCAAAAAAAACAGACGAAAATTCGTCTGCCAAAAGGTGCGAGCCAGTCATACCTTTTTGCAAAGAGAATAAGAGTTTTGCAATCAGGATCTAGGTGTGTTGTGTTCTTACCAATCGGACGAATAGAAGCTAGAACAGTTAATAGATGGAAAAGATCCTATTTTTGACTTTGCTGTGAAAAGGCAGGTCATGGAGAATGTTTTCTGCCAGTTCCAATGACCCTTGACCCGAAAGCAACCCATTAATTTTGGTGGCGGAGGTTGAATGGTTAAAGTCCTTGAAATAGACGAAAATATTTTCGAATTCTTTCATGACCAAAGGATTTTGTTGGAGATAGTACTTTTGGTGATAGTCTTCGGCTGTCGTAAAAAGATCAAGCTTTCTTATGTCGGTCAAAAGAGGCCGATTTTTATTTTCTTCCAATTCTTCTTTGAGCTTTTGGGCTTTCACCAGTTGGTTTTCATCGTGACATAGTATGATGGATTGATATTGATCTGACCAGCTGGGCAAAAAAGCATTGTGCTGCTGGAAAAACTCCTGTAACAAACAATCGAAGGTGATTTCTTCAGGATTAAAATCAAACTGCAAGCATTCTGTGTGGTTTCCGATATTCTCATAGGTTGGCTCAGCTGTATCGCCGCCTGCATAGCCGACTCTTGTTCGGAAAACACCTTCTAATAGCCCGAACCGGGCTTCCGGTTTCCAAAATCATCCCAGTCCGAAAGTGGCTGTTTCATATTCTGATGGCTGACGGCGATCCATCAGCGGAAGTTCTTTTTTATCGTTGTTTAGTTTATTCATAATCATCACTCTCCGATAACATAGCGGTATTGAAAATACCTTCTGATAGGGTTGGGTGAATATGAATCATGTCTTGAATATCGGCTACGGTCCCTCCATTGTCCATGGCATAGACAAATTCATGGATGATCTCTCCTGCTTGTTCGCCGATGATATGAGCGCCGATAATTCTTTTACCGGGTTTTTCCGCTATCATTTTAATGAAACCTTCTGTATTTTCTGTTACTTTCGCTCTTCCGATTTTTTTGAAAGGCACAGAGTATACTTCATAAGAAATTTCTTTATTGTCTGCTTCTTGTTCTGTTATTCCTACCGAGGCCATTTCCGGATCGGTGAATACGGCCCAGGGGACAAGAAAATGACGGTTTGAAATTTTTTTCTTATTTACTAAATGCTTAGCTAAATAAAGACCGTCATGGCGTGCTTTGTGGGTAAACATGGCCCCTCCAATGATATCTCCGATGGCCCAAACTCCTTCTTTACTGGTGGCATAAGCATCATCTACTTTGATAAAACCTCTCTTATCAACGGCAATATCAGCTGCCTCTAAATTAAGCAAGTCGCTGTTTGGTTTTCGACCCGCAGCAATCATTAACGAATTCGTTTGGATGGATCTTTCTCCATCGGAAGTATCCAGGTGAAGAAGAATTTGTTGATGCCGGGCAGAGACTTGATTGACCTTGGCATTTGTCAAAATTTCAATCCCTTCATCTTTAAGGACTTCTGAGAAAAGCTTGGATATATCCGGATCAAGGTTTGCTAAAATTGTGTCGTTCATCTCGATTATGCTGACCTTTGTCCCCAGCCGATTAAAGATTTGAGCAAATTCCACGGCTAAAACTCCGCCGCCGAGGATGGTGATTTTTTCCGGAAGGGATTCAAGATCAAGTGCTTCTCGTGATGTCATATAATCAATTTCATCTAGCCCCGGTATAGGCGGCACAGCACTGCGCGCCCCGGCGGCGATGACAATTCGGTCGGCTTCTAAAGTTTCCTCATTCACAACAATTTGATGAGGACTTTTAAAAGAAGCTTCCCCGCGAAACAAAGTAATGTTGGGGTATTTTTGGGGAAATTTTTCACTTCCTGAGCGGAGTTTGCGAATAAGTTTGTCTTTTCTTTTTTTTATACTCGACCAGTCTCCGCTTGCTTGCGAGATTCTAATTCCGTGTTCTGATGCTTTTTTTATTTTATGCAGTAAATGAGCCGACGAAAGAAGGGCCTTGGTAGGCATGCAGCCGAAATTGGTGCAGGTACCACCCATAAACTCTTGTTCTACCATAGCGATCTGCCAGCCTTTTTCTGCCGGCGCCCTTGCTGTGCTGATGCCGGCTGCGCCTCCTCCAATGATGATCAAATCAAAATTTTTCACGGTTTTCATCTCCTTAGAAGTCAAACATTTCGTAATGGATATTCTTTTTATCGATGTCGGTTTCTTTTAATTCCTTGAGAATGCTTTGCGTCATGGGCGGTGGCCCGCAGACAAAGAATTGAGTGTAGCTTTCCCAGGGGTGGTACTTTTTGATCAAATCGGCGGTAATAAAGCCTTTTTCTCCGGGCCAATCTTTTTGATCTGACATTACGATCACCAGAGAGAAAGAAGGCATTTCATCCAGCAAATCCTTTAGTTCGTCCTGAAAACAGAGATATTCTTCACTGCGATTTCCCCAAAAGAATGTTATGCGCTGGTCGTCAAAGTTGTCCTTTAAATAGCGAAGCATGCTCATAAAGGGAGTAATACCGATGCCTCCGGCAATAAAGATATTATCAGAGGAAACAACATTAAGGTTGCTGAAGATGCCGTAAGGAGCATCTATGAAAGCCTGGTCACCTTCTTTGGTATCTTTTATAGTCGAAGTAAAATCACCAAGCTCTTTTATGGTAATGGCCGGTTCCTTAGATTCGGGACTTGATGTTATGGTAAATGGATGAGCTTCGGATAATTTCCCGTTTCTAAGCAGCTGAACAAAAAGAAATTGGCCGGGTTTATGGTCAATGTCGGGTCCTGAAAAAAGCAAAGACCAAATGTCTTTTGCTTCTTGCTTCACCGACGAGACAGTATAGGGTTGCCTGCGAATTAAAAAAATCCGGTACAGTCGATAAAGCGTCAACGCCGCAAAGCCTGCCGCCATGGCCACCCAAACATAGTAAAAGAAAGAGCCGGGGTTAGCATAGTTAAAGGCATGGAGCAGAGCCAATGGGAAGATGACATAATTTATCAGGTGAATGTTTTTCCAGATCTGGTAAGGGAGTCGGATAAACTTGTAGGTTGAAGCGAGGCCGGCGGTCAAATACATTGCAAGAAGGACGACAATCCCAATAATCACATAAGTTGTGAAATTAAAATGCCCTAATCTTCTCCACTGGCTGTTTAATACAAGGGCTCCGTGAATTGTAAAAGCGAAAACCGCCGCTCTCCCAAAATATTGATGTAAGTGGAGCATTTTATCAAGTCCGAAACCATCTTCCAAGATTTTCAATCGCGAACTTAGTATGTATTGAACAAAGAAGAAAAGCATCCCTAAGATGGCGGCAATATTTTGGATAGGTCGGAGGTTATCCACGATGGTTGCTCCAAATGTGGTGGTAGCGGCCCACACGTAAATGAAAAGCAAAGAGAAACCAGCAAACAATTGCAAAAACAAAGTATATTTCATTTAGATATATTCCTCCTTCTATCTATCAAGTAACTAAGTGATATTTTCTCTAAATACCAAAAAAACCCTTCCTGGATTAAGTCCATATAATGGTGTAAAAAGAAAAAGAGCCAAAAACTCATTCCTCGGTTAGAATATAAGTGTCAAGCAAATACCAAACCGAGGAGGATGAATCATGGCTCAGTTCAATATTAC
>SLNR01000030.1 GCA_007132905.1 Candidatus Sumerlaeota bacterium
AGACTGGCCTATAGTTAAAAGCCCGATTTTTGGGTTCATACATTTTCCTCCTCTTTTCGATAAGCTTTTTTTTTGAATTTTTCCTTCAAATCTAAAGTTAATGGTTTTCCCATAACCACTTCCGACACGTATTCACCATGGATGAGAAATTGCCCTTCACGTATACCTTCCACCACGAAGCCTGATTTTTTGTAAAGCTGGATAGCTCGTTTATTGGTGTGAAAAACACTCAAAAACAATTTCTTTAAGCCTAGATTCCGACTCCAAGCCTCAATGTATTCCATCATTTTGGTGCCAATTCCTTTGTTTCGATATCCTTGAACCAACAACATGCCAATGCCCGCTGCATGGCAGTTTTTTTTCAGCTGTCCTCTCTGCACAAAAGCATGTCCGATGATTTGTTTGTCCACTTCGACTACCATAATATAAGGATAAGAAGTCATGTATTGGATCACCTCCGCTAGATCGGAGACAGTCCAACGGGCTTTTTCTGCGGCTAGATAGATCTCTTCGGCAGTTACTTTGCTGGTAGTGTCGACAATGGCCGCTGCATCTTTGGTTTCGGCGGGCCTAAGCAGCACTTTTTTTTCATCTTCAATAGTAAAATGCATTACCAAATTGCTCATGAACATCCTCTTTTCTTCAGTTGGGATCTTTATCATTAGAAATACTCCGCAAGCACGGTGAATCCTTCAGAGCCTTTGGACAAAGTAAAATCTTCCCCCGGCATTATACATATATTTATGCATAAACATATTTTACCAACTCATGGAACTGAGTTTATGAGTTTTTGTCAATCCTCTATGTATAAGTTTTTTTGAAAAAAGGTTGACAAACCAGGCAGGAGTGGTTACACTATAAAACATGTATAAATATCAAACATAAAAAATAAAGATGTAGATTGAGAAGTTGCTTTAATCTTGTTGGCAAATGATCTTCTTTATTTTTTAATAATAGAAAAAGGGGGAGTGCGAAACAAATTTTGACTTGCGACGGGCATAGACCGGCACAAGAAAATGAAGGGGGAAAAAACATGAAAAAGAAATTGCTCGTTTTATTATTTATCATTGCTTTGATGGTTCCGATGGTTTCTGGCTGCGGGGGGCAGGCAACCCGGGCAGATGAATTGGTTATCGCTGTTCCCGAAGAGATCCAGTCTACGGATATGCACCAAATTACCTGGAACAACGTAGTGCATGATTTGCTGTATGAACCCTTGGTTACTTTTGATTTGGACCTAGAAGAAATTCATCCGGCCGCCTGCAAATCATTTGAAGTGTCAGAAGACGGAAAGACGATTACGTTTATTTTTGATGAAGAAACAAAATTTTCCAATGGCGATCCTTTAACGGCCGCCTCGGTTCAGGAATCTTTTGAAAGATACATGGAGGTCAGCGCTTACGGGGATGATTTTGACCCGATCACGAACATGACGGTAAAAGACGACCAAACCCTGATGATTGAATTCAGTGACCCTCCGGCTTTCATCTGGCCTGTCTTTGCTACCGCTTACGGAGGCATCGTTCATACGGAGGCGGCAGAAGAGGTGGGCAGTGAAGAATTCGGGTTAGAGGCAGTCGGCAACGGACCTTATTATGTTGATGAATGGGTCCAGGGTTCGCACATTACTCTTTTGAAAAACCCTTATTATCAAACCTTTAATCCGTTTATCGAAGGAAAAGCAAATTTCGAAAAAATCACGGTTCGGTTTATTCCGGAAGACTTTACCAGAGTAAGCGAACTTGAGGCAGGAACGGTGGATATTATCTTATCTGTTCCCGTAGAAAACATCAGCGATCTTGATTCCAATGAGAATATTCAGTTGTACGATTATCTTCAGACCGGTATCAACTATCTAGCTGTCAATACCGACGATCCCGTTCTTGGCGATTTGAATGTCCGTAAAGCCATGGCTTTGGGAATTGATAAAGAACAGCTTAAAGGGACTTTGGAGGATACGGTTGTCACACAGTACGGGCTTTTATCTTTGGCACAGCTTTGCTATGACGAAGAGCTGGAAAATGAGCTGGAAGAATTGTACTCTTATGATCCTGAACAGGCTCGGCTGCTTTTGATAGAAGCAGGCTTTACCGAGAAAAACAGTGACGGGTTCTTAATAAAAGACGGCGAAGTGCTTGGATTTACTTTAATGGTCACCAACGATAATCCTTTCCTCAAGAAATCCGGCCCGGTAATCCAAAGTCAATTGGCTGACATTGGTATTCAAGTCGAATTAAACGAATATGACTCAAGGCATATCCGAACCCAGGTTTCAGAAGGTGATTTTGAGGTGGCCATGCGCTTTTACTGGTGGGCGGATCCGGATATATTGACTTATGTTTACGGCACGGGCAATCTACCCTGGTCATCGCAAGAAGTCGACAGTTTATTCAATATTGCTCGCTATGAAATGAATAGGGAGAGACGAACAGAGCTCTACAGCGTTGCACAGAAATTAGTGGTGGAAGAAATGCCGATTGTGCCGCTCTTTTCTGAGCGCCAATACATGGCTGCTCAAGATAATATAAGCGGTTTGAAAGTAGCTGTCGACGGCAAAGCTTATCTAGGCGATGTTGTCAAAGAATAAGGCTATGAAACAGATTGAAAATACTGAAAAAAGAATAATGAGTGAGTTTGGTGAATACGAGCCCGGGGCGGCCCTGTTGGTGGCCGCAAAAGGCCGGGTGCTTTACAATCGAGGCTTTGGGCTGGCCGATTTGCAAGACGGCCGGCCTATTCAGTCCGACACGCCGTTTCTTATCGGTTCTGTGACCAAGCAGTTTACGGCAGCCGCGGTTTTGAAACTGGTGGGTGAAAAAAAGCTGGCACTGGAAGATCCGCTGCTTCGGCATTTCCCTTCTTTTTCTGCTTATGAAAAAGACATCCGCCTTCATCACCTGCTGACTCACACTTCCGGTATCAAAGAGTATCTGGGGGATGTTTTTTGGGAGGCGGCAGCCAAGCGGCCAAAAGATCTCAACCAAGAGGATGTACTCACTATGATCTATGGCGATTTGGAGTTGGATTTTCCCCCGGGTACGGATTGGAAGTACAGCAATTCCGGTTATGTGATATTGGGCTCTTTGGTGGCGAAGGTGTCGGGTTGTTCTTTTGGACAGTATTTGAAGGAGAATTTCTTTGTCCCTTTGGGAATGAAGGATACGACTGCGCCTGCTTCACTAGGCGAAGCGGCGGAAAATACGGCCAAAGGCTATGAAAAAGACGGTCTAGGTTTTCGGCCGACTCCTTTTCATATGGGGACAGTAGGCTGGGGAGATGGAAATATCATCTCCACTACGGAAGATCTTCATCGGTGGAAAGAAGCTTTCTTTTCAAACCGCCTACCGGTGGAGACGTCATTGCTCAAAAAAGCGATCACTTCAGCAAGGCTTACAAACGGGCAAAAGACGCAGTACGGATACGGATGGTACATTGGCCGAAGAAGAGGATTAAAAGAGATTTGGCACAGTGGAGGAACACTAGGATTTACGGCACGGGCCAGCTTTTTCCCTAAAGCAGATGTTACGATGATCCTTCTTGCCAACAGACAAAATGCCCCTTTAGATCTCCTGCTAGGCGATTTAGCCGATGTTTTCCTGCACGAAAATTTCTAATCGGGCGGCTATACAAAAGTCAAAAAAGAAGCTGTGGATTATTTGTGCGGAACCTACCGCGCAGATGATATGCAAACAGAGATTCGGTTTGATTGTCAAAACAATAAGCTGTTTATCTGGAGAAGGACCTATAAAGTCAATGGCTGGTTTTTACTTAAAGCGTTTCAAAAGGACTTTACCGAGCAGAAATGGGGCTGAAAGTGATACAAGGATCAAAGAAGAAGACGGGCAGAGAAAGATGATCATTGAATCAATCGGCCGGGTGATGGTGCTTTGAAAATAAGCGGATAAGAAAGATTGGATGTCGGACAAAAGTGATGGTGGAAAGGATTGGCAGGAGGGAAATGTTGTGAATGACATACTAGAATATGCGGCACGGCGTCTTTTTATGGGTTTGCTGGTGGTGGTGGCGGTTTCTATTTTGATTTTTTCTTTGATGCAGTTTATGCCGGGAGATCCGATCCAGATGATCTCTGATCCCCGGGTATCCGAGCTGCGAAAAGCCCAACTAAGAGAAACCTGGGGTTTGGATCAACCGGTATATCTTCAGTATTTTTTCTGGATTGGCAGGATTTTACGGGGAGATTTCGGCACCTCCATTGTCAGCGGACAGCAGGTTTTGACCATGATCAAGGCTAGGCTTCCTTATACTTTGATGCTGACCGGGACGGCCCTTCTGCTGCAGTACATTATTGCTGTTCCTTTGGGTTTGATCGCGGCTGTAAAGCGAAACACCCGTCTTGACCATGCGGCGATCACTTTATCGGTAATTTTGTGGTCTATACCGACTTTTTGGCTGGGAATTCTTTTGATGTTGGTCTTTGCCATTCAGTTGAATCTGCTGCCTTTATCCGGTTTTAGTGGGATCCATTCGCTGATACTGCCGGTGGCGACAATGACACTGCCCTCTTTGGCAAGTGTGCTTCGCCTGACGCGCTCAGAAGTACTTGAAGTGCTTCGTGAAAGGTATGTGGTGACGGCGGCGGCCAAAGGACTGAAGAAAAACCGGGTCCTGATGGCCCATGTGCTGAGAAATGCATTGATCCCTGTAACGGTCATGTTCTTTTTGTACCTGCCCTGGTTGATAGGAGGATCTGTTATTATTGAGAGTATCTTTGCTTGGCCGGGCATGGGTGGTTTGTTATGGAGATCCATTTCCCTGCAGGATTTTCCCGTGGTGCAGGGTATTGTGTTGATGATCGCTCTGCTGACGGTTTTATCGAATACCTTGGGCGATATCTTAGCCGGACTTTTGGATCCAAGGGTTAGAATGGAACTGAGGGGGGAAATCCTTTGACCTGGTTTATGGGACTGAGCTCTGTTTTAAAGGATGGATTAAAGAACAAATCGTTTTTAGTGGGAGCTTTGATCATCATAAGTATCTTGTTCATTGTCCTTTTTGCTGATGTCATTGCTCCTCACTCTTACCGGAGCATTCATACAGAGGATGCCCTTACAAGCCCTAACAGCGAATATCCGTTTGGCACAGACAACTTCGGCCGTTGTATCTTCAGCCGGGTTATGTTCGGAGCAAGAATTGCCTTTAAGGTCGGTTTAGTAGTGGTGCTGATCGAAACTTTGATAGGGGTAACCTTGGGGCTTATTGCCGGATTTTACGGCAATAGGCTGGATAAAGTAATCTTATTCATCACGGATATGACCTGGTCACTGCCTCCGATTGTCATGGCTTTGGCCATTGTGACCATCCTTGGGCCAAGTCTGAACAATGTCATCGTGGCTATTGCGGTGGTTAGTTGGGCGCAATTTACCAGGATTGTCAGGGTCAAGACCCAATCCATTAAGAATATGCCGTTTATCGAGTCGGCAAAAGCTTTTGGCGAGTCAAACGCCAGTATTATTTGGCGTTATATTTTACCGAATGTGCTTTCGCCAATCATTGTTTTATCTACCTTGGCGCTGCCTGCCGCCATTTTGGCGACCACGGCTTTGGGTTTTTTGGGCCTGGGAGCACAGCCGCCTCTTCCCGATTGGGGTCTTATTTTAAGAGACGGCATCAATTATACGAGATCGGCCCCTTGGATATCCATTTTTCCCGGCTTGGCGATTGTATACACTGTGTTAGGTTTTAATCTTCTGGGAGAAGGCTTAAGAGATCTTCTTGATCCAAGACTTAAGGTGTAGGAGGGAACGAATGATGAAAACACCCTTATTATCGGTAAAAAATTTGACCATCGCCTATCAATCTCCCTCCGGATCTTTTGCGGCAGTGGATCATTTAAGCTTTTCTATTAAGGAGGGGGAAATTTTTGCCCTGGTGGGCGAATCCGGCTGCGGTAAATCAACCGCTGCATTAGGGTTTATGCGCCTAGTCCCCGAGCCGGGCTCTATTTGCAGCGGGGAGATTGAATTTGAAGGTAGAGATTTACTTTCTTTACCAGAGAAGGAAATGGAGAAGGTCCGGGGCCGCCGTATGGGCATGATTTTCCAAAATCCTTTGGATTCTTTAAATCCGGTCTATACCGTGGGCAATCAAATTCAAGAGGCGGTTGTATTGGATAAAATAACAAAAAAAGAGGGAATGAAAAAGGCCATTGAGCTGCTCCGTGATGTAAGAATTTCCGATCCTTCCCATCGGGCTTCAAACTTTCCCCATGAACTCAGCGGCGGAATGAGGCAGAGGGTGATGATTGGCATGATGCTGTCAAGAAATCCAAAATTGCTGATTGCCGACGAGCCGACAACGGCTTTAGATGTCACTATACAAGCACAGATTCTTGATCTGTGCAAGGATTTGAAAGAAAAATACGGCACCTCCATCTTAATCATCACCCATGATTTTGGTATTGTGGCGGAAATTGCGGATAAGGTGGGGGTCATGTATGCAGGAAAGCTAGTAGAAGTCGGTGAGGTGTTTAAGATTTTCGATCAACCCCTTCACCCTTACACCCGCTTATTAATGAAAGCTCTTCCGCAGACCAGTAAAAAAGAGGGAAGACTTAAAACAATCCCGGGGACTGTCCCCAATCTAATGAATCCTCCCACAGGGTGTCGTTTTCATCCCCGCTGTCCTTTTACCGAGCAAATTTGCAGAGAAAAAGCTCCTCCTATGGAATCAGGCGGAGAAGATCATTACTTCGCCTGTCACCGAAAGGAGGCTGAGAATGGAAGCCATACTTGAAGTAGACCGCGTAAAAAAGCACTTTCACATGGCTAGAGGTTTGATCAAAAAGAAAATAGTAACCGTCAAAGCCGTGGACGATGTTAGTTTTCACATCAAAAGGGGAGAAGTCTTCGGGTTGGTGGGGGAAAGCGGTAGCGGAAAAACGACCATGGCCAGGTTGATTTTAAGGCTGGTCGAACCGACTGAAAATTCCATCGCGCTGGAAGGAGAGGATATTTTTTCAGCCACCGGGCGATCATTGCACCGGATTAGAAAAAAGATGAGCGTAGTGTTTCAAGATCCGGCGGCGTCGTTAAATCCCCGCAGTACTATTATGGATTCGCTGCTGCGGCCCCTTCATGTTCACAGGATTTCTGCCGGGGAGTCAGCCGAGAGGATCGAAGAAGTTACAGGTCAAGTCTCTTTGGGAAAAGAACTCCTTCATCGCTATCCCCATCAATTAAGCGGCGGTCAGCAGCAGCGGGCCAGTATCGCCCGGGCACTGGTCCTGCGGCCAAAACTTATGGTCCTGGATGAGCCGACATCGGCTCTTGATGTTTCTGTACAGGCCCAGATTTTAAATCTGTTTCTTGATCTGCAAAACACTTATGACCTTACCTATTTGTTCATCACTCATAATTTGTCAGTGGTGCGCTATATATGCGATCGAGTGGGTGTGATGTACCTGGGCAAGATGGTTGAAATTGCTCCGGTGGATCGTTTGTATGCTCATCCGCGCCACCCATACACTATGGGACTGATATCGTCAGCACCGGTTTTAAATCCCCATTTGCGGAGCCGAAAGAAGATCTTTCTTCAAGGGGATCCGCCAAGTTTGGCAAATCCACCTGAAGGCTGCTGTTTGTCTTCACGTTGTCCTTACGCAGATGAGGGCTGCTTTGCTGAAGTTCCTCCCCTAAAAGAAATTGATTGCGGCCATTGGGTGGCGTGCCGACGCAGTAGTGAAATTTCAGAGAAATAAAGGGAAGACAATGACAGTGCTGTCAGGCTTTGGGCCGGCAGCACTTTTTTTTTGTCCTAGAATAAAATGACCGTGAAGGAAAAGACTGCCTAAAAGAGGAATGTTCATAGCAATAGCAAATGTGCACTAGATAAAGAGAAAGGGGCGGTCTTTTGTGAAGATCACACCGGACATTGACGAAAAAGAAGCAAGGCAGCTTTTAGAGGAAATGATCGGCATCAATTCGGTGAATCCTGATCTTGCACCAGGCGGCGAAGGCGAAAAAGCGCTGGCTGAATACATGAAGGAAAAATTTGAATCCATAGGGATCGCTGCGGAAGTAGTTTCACTCGGGGGCAGCCGGGCCAATGTGGTGGCCCGTCTTTTAGGAAAACAGGAAGGGAAAACCCTTATGTTAAACGGCCATTTGGATACAGTCGGACTAGAGGGGATGGAGGGAGACCCTCTTAAAGCAAAGATGGAGGGAGATCGGGTTTATGGACGTGGAGCCGGGGATATGAAAGCGGGTCTGGCGGCCATTTTTTTGGCCATGAAAGCTCTAAAAGAACAGAATCTTCCCCCTCAAGGAAAAGTCCTATTTACCGGGGTGGCCGATGAAGAGTATAAAAGCATTGGCACAGAAGATGCCGCCCGAAAATATGAAGCGGATGGCTGCATTATCACCGAACCGAGTCACGGGGACATTGTGGTGGCGCACAAGGGATTTATCTGGATGGAGATTGATATCTACGGGAAAGCTGCTCACGGAAGCAATCCTCAAGAAGGCATCGATGCCATTGTAAAAGCGGGTAAATTTTTGACGGCCATGGAGGATTACGGTAAAAATACACTGACCCAAAGATCTCATCCTCTGCTTGGTTCTCCCAGCATCCATGCTTCGCTGATTAAAGGCGGCAGGGAGTTAAGCACTTATCCCGACCACTGTTGTGTATCGCTGGAAATTCGCACCCTGCCCCAAGAGGAGCCAGAGAAATATCAACAAGAGATCCAGGATTTGATTGGCCGGATTCAAAAGGAAGATCCTGACTTTAAAGGCCGGGCGGCGATTACTTTTTCTCGCCCGCCGATGGAAGTGGACCCCTCTGAGCCGATTGTACAAAGCATGATTGCCGGGGCGAGAGAGGCCGGCCAAAAGGAGCCATCGCAGGTTGGCAAAAGCGGCTGGCTGGACTCGGCCATTCTGCAGGTAGCTGGTATTCCGACCGTCATTTACGGTCCGGCAGGGGCCGGTTATCACGGGGCGGTGGAATACACCGAGCTGAGCAGCATTGTCGAGGTAGCGAAAGGCCTTTATGTGGCGGCTCACGATTTTCTTGGAGGAGGTTCTAAGCGATGAAGAAGCAGTTTGCTTGGCTTATTTCTTGTCTTTTGATATTAGCCCTGCTATTAACAAGCTGTGCGGGTTTCGATAAGAAAGAGCAGGACCAAAATGAATTTTATAATCTGGGGGTTGACACAGAAAGGCTGCCTCTTCATGTAACCGAGGCATCTCTTTTTGATCTTTCTTACGGTGATCTTGAAAAAAGGATCGGGCTGGCCGGGAAAAATCTTGAGTCAAAGGATATGACTCAGCTGTCTATCCCGTTTTTGGCCCATCTTTCTTATGACACGAAAACCCTCTGGCCAAGTGAAAAAGCAAAGCCCCGGAATTTTTCACCACAGACATGGCTGGATGAAGCCAAAGACCCGGGGCTCGGGATAAAAAAACTCCATGAAAACAACATTACCGGGCAAGGGGTGCAGGTGGCGGTGCTGGGCAGCCCGACTCCCCTTTTGGACCATCAAGAGTTTCATGACAATTTCTTGTATTCTTACGTCAGATCAGATACTGAATATGATGAACTGCTTGGTTTTGAGGGAATGGTTGCTGCTTCGATTTTGGCAGGGAAACAATGCGGAGTGGCCAAAGAAGCCGTCGTACACTATTTTTCGGTTACTGATTCAGGACCCGGGTTTTCTTATTACTGTCAAGCGGTAAAAATGGTCTTAGAGTCCAATCAAGGGCTTCCCAAAGAAGAGCAAATCCGCCTGATTTCAATATCTGACGGTATTAGTGAAGAAGATGAAGGATGGCTTGATTGGGAACTTTGTCTAGAGAAGGCCAAAGAAGCAGAAGTGGATATCCTATATTTTAACAATGCGGCCCTAAATGGTTTTTTTTGGGGAGGATGTCCTCCTTATAAAGACAGAAATGACCCCAAAAACTATCGGCCCGCCGAGGTGCTGTCAGGAATCGTGATTGATAAGGATGCCGTGTTGGTCCCGGGGGATTATCGGACCACGGCTCTTCCCACCGGAGAAGATGTTTACATGTATTGGGGAGAGGGTGGCTTTGGATGGGCCATTCCCTATCTTTCGGGACTTTGTGCCCTCGGCTGGCAGGTAAATTCCGACTTGACTCTGCAGGAGATGTTGGAAATGATGAAGGAAACAGCTTATATTTCCGCTAACGGATGGAAAATTATCAACCCTCCTGCTTTCGTGGAGCAGGCAGCTTCGAAATAATAAAATAATTGCCCAAGACGGAAGGAGAACATGAAAAAGAAGAGAATGAGTAGGGAATTACTTTGCTGAGGAGGAACGGTGGTGGATCCTGCAGATTTTTTTCATACCGGTTATAATTTTTTCAGTTATGTGGAAAAATTGGGGGATGACGGCTTAAAAATGTCTTCACGTTATGATAGATGGAATCTGCGTGAAGAGGACCGATCTTTTTTCGGGGGGATAAATCAACCTGTTCATATATTGGTTTTATCAGAAGCCTGGTGTCCTGACTGTGTGAACAATGTGCCCATTATAGCCAAGTTGTCGGAAACCAATCCCGATATCAAAGTCATGGTTTTCCCCAGAGATGATTATCCAAAAATCATGGATTTATACGAAACAGACAATAAGCGCATTATTCCTACGGTCATTTTTTTTGATCAGCATTTCAATGAAATAGGTCGGTGGATCGAACGGCCGGCTTCTGTTCAAAAGATTTTGGAAGAAGGAACGGAAGAGGAGAAAAAAGAAGTGAAAAAGAGGTACATGGAAGGTGCGTATATTGATGAAGTGGTGGGTGAGATAAAAGAAATTATTTCGAAAGGACTTGAAGATGCTGCAGAGCAGTAGGTAAAGAAAGTTGTGTTTTTTGAATCAGTGACAAAGGAAAAATGAAAAAAGCAGGAATAACTTTTTCTGTATAGAAAAAAGATTGTGTTTCGATACAACAAAAAGACATTTTCGTTGATAGGGTAAGAAACAGCAGAGATAGGGATGTAGTCCTTTGGTGGATCGTCAAAGAGAGCCGGGTTTGCTGAAAACCGGTACGATTGCCACAGCGGCCGTCGCCCTTGAGCTGCCGGCTGAAAAAAAGTAGGCTGGGTCGGGTGGGCCTTCGTTATCAGGCCTGGGTACGGGAAGCAGGATCTCTGTACCCGCTGAGTTTGCAGCTGCGAAGCTGCAATGAAATAGGGTGGTAACGCGATGAAAACCTTCGCCCCTTAAAGGAGCGGAGGTTTTTTATTTATTCTCAGGAGGTGTAGGGATGACGATTTCTGGAGCACAAGCGGTGCTTAAGTGTCTTGAAAAGGAAGAAGTTGAAGTTGTTTTTGGTTTTCCGGGAGGAGCCGTGCTCCCGCTGTACGATGCATTGTATGATTCTTCTCTTCGTCATATACTGACAAAGCATGAGCAGGGAGCGGTTCATGCGGCGGATGGTTATGCCCGGGTAACCGGCAAAACAGGGGTATGCTTCGCCACTTCGGGACCGGGAGCCACCAATTTAGTTACAGGGATTGCCAATGCTTATATGGATTCGGTTCCTTTAGTGCTAGTAACAGGTCAGGTTCCGACCGGTTTTATCGGGACCGATGCTTTTCAGGAAGTAGATATGACGGGGATTACTGCCCCCATCACCAAACACAATTATCTAGTGAAAAAGGCCAAAGACATCCCCAGAATTATGAAAGAGGCTTTTTACATCGCCCGGACGGGGAGGCCGGGTCCCGTATTGGTCGATATACCTGTAGATGTGAGTTCTCAGAAAATGAATTATGCCTACCCGAAAGAAATTGATCTTCCAGGATACAGACCGACAAAAAAAGGCCATCTTCTTCAGATCGAACGGGTGGTTGAGGCAGTAAAAGAGGCGGCCAGACCGGTGATCGTGGCCGGAGGAGGTGTTATTTCCGCCAATGCTTCCGATCTCTTGTTGACTTTTGCAAGGACGCAGAACATGCCCATTGCCAATACCATGATGGGGCTAGGAAGTGTACCGGCGGATCATCCCCTGTTTTTGGGGATGCTCGGTCTCCATGGAAGGCCGGCGGCCAATTACGCTGTTTCAGAGTCGGATCTTCTTATCGCCGTCGGGGTTCGTTTTGGAGATCGAGTGATCAGGAAGGTGCAGGGTTTTGCTCCTAAAGCGAAAATAGTTCACATGGATGTGGATCCGGCTGAAATCGGTAAAAATGTCCATGTCGATGTCCCGGTGGTGGGCGATGTGGGGTGTATTCTATCGGATTTAAATGAAAGGATTCCTATAGAGGCGGATACCAGAGAGTGGATTGAGATGGTAAGCGTGTGGAAACAGGAACAAAAAACAAAGGCGGCAGACAAGCCAATGCATCCCAACAGGATCTTGGCTGAATTGGCTTCTGTGGTGGACAGCGACTGTATCATTACAACCGATGTAGGACAGCATCAGATGTGGACGGCCCAGCATTATCCTTTTCAAAAGCCAAGAACCTTGGTCTCTTCCGGAGGGCTCGGGGCCATGGGATTTGGCCTCCCGGCGGCTATTGGAGCGCAGATAGGCAGTCCGGATAAAACCGTCGTCAATATTTCCGGAGACGGAAGTTTCCAAATGAATCTACAAGAATTAGCAACCGCCTTAGAGTACGATTTGCCTATCAAAGTATTGATCATGAACAATCGGTGCCTGGGCATGGTCCGTCAGCTCCAGGAGTTTAAGTGCTCGGGCCGCTACAGCCAGGTTATGACAAAAAAGGTGCCTGACTTTGCGGCCATTGCGCAAGCTTACGGGGCGCTTGGGATGAGGGTAAAAGATCCCGACCAGATTCGACCTGCGATAGAAGAAGCCATTTCCCATCCGGGGCTTTCAGTTATTGACTGTTGTATTGACACAAGTGAAAATGTGCTTCCCATGGTTCCGGATGGGGCTGCTTTATATGAAATGATACAAGAAGGAGGGTGAGAACATGCAGCATACACTGTCGGTATTGGTGATTAATAATCCAGGGGTGTTAAACCGGGTGAGCGGTCTTTTCAGTAGGCGGGGATTTAACATTGACAGTATTTCCGTAGGAGCTTCTGAGCATCCTCAGATGTCAAGAATGACCATTGTCGTTCGGGGAGACAAGACAATATTGGAACAGGTAACCAAGCAGCTGCATAAGTTGGTGGAAGTGGTAAAAATCAGTGATATCACGAAAGAGAATTATGTGGATCGAGAGTTGGTGTTGATCAAAGTCCAGGCGGATCCATCCGTAAGAGGAGAAATTATGCAGTTAACGGATATTTTCCGGGCAAAAGTCGTTGATGTGGCCCCAAAGACTTTGATCATCGAGGTGACCGGGGATACCGGAAAAACAGAAGCCATTATCCAGTCACTGAAAAAATTTGGCGTCAGGGAACTTGTGCGGACCGGAAAAGTAGCCATGCTTAGAGGCTCACGGTTTGACCGCGGTTTAAAGGAGGTAGACGAAATTGGCTAAAATGTATTACGAGGACGATGGCAACCTAGATAGGCTGAAAGGAAAAAAGATCGCTGTGTTAGGTTACGGAAGCCAGGGGCACGCCCATGCTTTAAACCTTCATGAAAGTGGTCTTGATGTAGTAGTGGGGCTTTATGAAGGAAGCCGCTCATGGGAGAAAGTAAAACAGGACGACTTGGAGGTTTATTCGGTGAAAGAAGCTTCCAAACAGGCAGATGTGATCATGTTTTTGATCCCGGATCATGTACAGGCAAAAACTTATCAACACGAGGTGCTGCCGCATTTAGAGGAAGGGAACGCACTGGCTTTTGCTCATGGTTTTAATGTTCATTTTCGCCAGATTGTGCCTCCTGAGTATGTCGATGTTTTCATGGTGGCGCCAAAAGGCCCCGGCCATCTGGTACGAAGAATGTATGAGCAGGGGGTGGGGGTCCCCGGATTATTGGCAGTCCATCAGGATTATACCGGGCGGGCCAAGGATATTGGTCTGGCTTACGCCAAAGGGATCGGTTGTACCAAAGCAGGTTTGATGGCGACGACTTTCCAGGAAGAGACAGAAACGGACCTGTTTGGCGAACAAGCTGTATTATGCGGAGGGGTGACCGAGCTGATTAAAGCTGGTTATGACACCCTTGTGGAAGCCGGCTATCAACCGGAAGCTGCCTACTTTGAATGCCTGCATGAAATGAAACTGATTGTTGATTTGATTTATGAGGGCGGCTTGACTGGCATGCGCTATTCAGTGAGCGATACGGCCAAGTACGGCGATTTTAAAGTAGGAAAGAGAATTATCAATAAGCAGACTCGACAGGAAATGAAAAAGGTGTTGGAAGAGATCCAATCGGGCGAATTTGCCAGAGAGTGGATTTTGGAAAACCAAACCAACCGTCCTGTATATAACGCACTGCAGGAGCAAGAAAAAAATCATTCCATTGAAGAAGTGGGAGAAAAGCTTCGCCGCATGATGCCCTGGCTAAAAAAATAAGCAGAAGCCGGCATGGATGTTTTTGCCGGCAGAGAAAACTTCGCGTTTTCAAATGTGGAAAGGGTGATATAGATGCGCAGCGATCAAATGAAAAAAGGGGTGGGAAAAGGGCCGCATCGATCTTTGTGGAAGGCCCTGGGCGTGACGGATAAAGAGCTTGACCAGCCAATTGTCGGGGTGGTTCACGCCAAGAGCGAGATCGTGCCGGGTCATATGCATTTGGATACGGTGACAGAAGCTGTCAAAGCCGGCATTCGCATGGAAGGAGGAACTCCGGCCGCCTTTCCCACTATCGGCGTTTGTGACGGAATTGCCATGAACCATAAAGGCATGAAATATTCCCTGGCGAGCCGGGAATTGATTGCCGATTCAATCGAAGTCATGGCCGAGGCCCATCCTTTCGATGCGTTGGTGATGGTGACCAACTGTGATAAAATAGTGCCCGGAATGCTGATGGCGGCCGCACGCCTCAATATACCCACACTGGTAATCAGCGGCGGTCCCATGATGACGGGCCGTTTCCGGGGAAAAGATATCGATTTAAGCACCATGTTTGAGTATGTGGGGGCTGTATCTTCCGGGAAGATGTCGGAGGAAGATTTAAAAGAGGCAGAAGAAGGGGCCTGTCCGGGCTGCGGTTCCTGTGCGGGGATGTTTACGGCCAATTCCATGAACTGCTTGACCGAAGCGTTGGGGATGAGTCTGCCCGGAAATGGGACGATACCGGCTGTGCAGGCAGCCAGAATCCGCCTGGCAAAAGAAGCGGGAATGAAGGTGATGGAGGCGTTTCGTGAAAATCTTTGCCCCAGGGATGTGATGACTGAAGAAGCCTTCATGAATGCTTTGACGGTGGATATGGCTCTTGGATGTTCGACCAATACGGTCCTTCATCTCCCGGCGATTGCCAATGAGGTTGGAATTTCGATGGATTTGGATAAGATCAATGACATCAGCGATCGCACCCCTCAACTATGCAAATTGAGTCCGGCGGGGCATCACCGTATTCAAGATCTGCATGAGGCAGGCGGGATACAGGCGGTGATGAAAGAATTAGGCAAAAAAGGTCTTTTGTATGAAGATTCCCTTACTGTGTCGGGACAAACGGTTAGGCAGCACATGCAAGCGGCAAAAGAAGTAGACCGGGATATCATTCGTTCCTTTGACGACCCTTACAATACAACAGGGGGAATTGCCGTGCTGAGAGGAAACATTGCTCCGGATGGCGCGGTTGTAAAACAGGGAGCGGTTGCTGCTTCGATGCTTGTGCATTCCGGCCCGGCCCGGATTTTCTCTAGTGAGGAAGAAGTAACAGATGCGATCTTAGCAGGCAGGATAAAGCCAAAAGATGTTATAATTATCCGCTATGAAGGCCCGAAAGGAGGGCCCGGGATGCGCGAAATGCTGACTCCCACTTCGGCTTTGGCGGGTATGGGTTTAGACGAAAGTGTGGCCTTGATCACCGACGGTAGATTTTCAGGGGCGACGAGAGGCTCATCAATCGGTCATGTGTCCCCCGAAGCGATGGAAGGCGGGCCTATTGCATTTTTGCGTGAACATGATATAATAGACATCGATATTCCAAAGAGAAAGTTAGAGGCAGATCTATCCGCAGAAGAATTTGAGAAGAGAAAAGAGAAATGGCAGGCTCCCGAGCTTAAAATCAGCCATGGTTATCTGGGACGCTATGCTAGGTTAGTTACTTCGGCTAGTTCGGGAGCGGTGTTTAAAAACGACTTCGATAAAAAGTAGGAACATACAGAAAATGAATAAGAAAAGTAATGATGGGAAGAGTAAGTGCTGGAGGTACAGCATACAGAGAGCCGAGTAGCTGAGAGTCGGCGCTGGCAAACAGTATTGAAAATCGTCCCTGAACTGCAGGCTGAAAGAATCCCTGGGGATTTAAAGTAAGCCGTGCCGGAATTCTCAGGCAGCCGTTATCATGCCGGGGTATGCGGCTTGTCCAAGTACCTTGTGAGGCATGCACCGAAAGGTGTATGTAAAATAGGGTGGTACCGCGATAGGAATATCCTCTCGCCCCTTGTTTAAAAAAGCATTGGGGGTGAGAGGTTTTTTTTATGGAAGGCAGTGCTGAAAGAGGCATTTACATAAGAAGGAAAGTTGAGGTGCATGAAAATGACTGGTTCAGAAATCTTAGTTCGTTGTTTAGAAGAGTTGGAGGTCGATACGGTGTTTGGCTACCCGGGAGGGGCCGTTATCCCTTTGTATGATGTGTTGGTGGAAAGCGAAAAAATCCGCCATGTAATGGTCCGTCATGAACAGGCGGCTGCTCACGGGGCCGATGGCTATGCTAGGGTAACGGGGAAAACCGGAGTATGCATTGCTACTTCCGGTCCGGGAGCGACGAATTTGGTTACGGGGATCGCTACTGCCTATATGGACTCTATTCCCATGGTGGCCATCACAGGACAAGTTCCGGTGTCGATGTTAGGGAAAGACTCTTTCCAGGAAGTGGATATTACCGGGATTACTCTTCCCATCACTAAGCATAATTATCTTGTCAAAGATGTTAAAAACTTGACAAAAACTATCCGGGAAGCGTTCTATATTGCCTCTTCCGGCAGGCCGGGTCCTGTCTTGATTGATTTGCCAAAAGATGTCTTGACCGATCAGTGCCGCTATACTTTTCCGAAGGTAAAAGAACTGCCTGGTTATAAGCCTACCTACCAGGGACACCCGACTCAGATGAAAGGGGCGGCAGAAGTGATGGCTTCTGCTAAAAGGCCGATTATTTACGCCGGCGGCGGAGTCATTCACAGTCAGGCACATCGAGAATTGCTGGCCCTGGCAGAATTGCTGTCCATTCCAGTTACGACAACACTTATGGGAATGGGGGCTTTCCCGGGAGACCATCCGTTATCTTTAGGCATGCTAGGTATGCACGGTACTCCTACAGCTAATTTTGCGATCGGCGAAGCCGATTTGGTCATTGCTTTGGGAGTAAGATTTGATGACCGGGTCACCGGAAAGTGTGAGGCCTTTGCCAATAAGGCGAAAATCATCCATGTGGATATCGATCCTGCCGAAATCGGAAAAAATGTTGGTGTGGATATTCCGATTGTCGGAGATGTGAAAAATGTGCTCAATACTTTTTTGGTACAGCTTTCAAAGCAGCAGCAGCGAGAGTGGCTGGAGCAGATTCGCAATTGGAAAGAACAATATCCCATGGAATACAAGAAAGACGGTCAATTGAGACCTCAAATGGTGGTACAGAAGATTTGCGAGGCAACAAATGGTGAGGCTATTATTACAACTGAAGTCGGTCAGCACCAAATGTGGGCGGCTCAGTTTTATAAGTTCAGTCAGCCTCGGTCGTTTGTATCTTCAGGGGGTTTGGGAACCATGGGATTTGGATTGCCGGCCACTGTGGGGGCTCAAGTGGGCTGCCCTGACCGCACTGTCTTCAATATTTCCGGCGACGGCAGTTTCCAAATGAACGCGCAGGAGCTTATGACGGCCGTTGCGAATAAACTACCTATAAAGATTGCTATTCTCAACAATCAGTATCTGGGAATGGTCAGGCAGTGGCAGGAAATGTTTTGTGACCGGCGATATGCTTGCACCGATGTTTCCGACCAACCGGATTTTGTGAAGCTAGCCGAAGCCTATGGGGCAGTAGGAATGAGAATAGACAAAGAAGATGAGGTGGAGGAAGCTCTTCAAAAAGCCATGCAGATAGACGACCGGCCTGTTGTGATGGATTTTCGCGTTGAAAAGGAAGAGAATGTGCTGCCTATGATTCCGGCGGGTAAAACCGTAGAAGATATTATTTTAAGTTAGCATGCGGAATGCAAAGGAGGGAAAAGCATGGGGTCTTTGTTGTTTCAAAAAATGAACTTAAAAGGATTAGAGCTGAAAAACAGAATTGTCATGCCGCCGATGGCGAACGGTAAAGCGAAATCCAACGGACATGTATCAGAAGATATCTTGGATTTTTACCGCCAGAGAGCAGAAAACGGTCTCGGTCTGGTGATTGTGGAACATTGTTTTGTAAACGAAAGAGGAAAGGCTCATGAAGGACAGCTGGGAATCCACGATGATCATGTTATGGAGGGGCTTATAGCTTTGGCAAAAACCATCAAGGAGACAGGGAGCCTGGCAGTGGCTCAGATTTCTCATGCCGGAAGCCAAGTCACTTCTGATGAAGCGCACGACACACCGCTCAGTGCCTCTGCTGTTTTGCACCCTGTCATGGAAGAAGCTCCTCTTCCTGAAAAGATGAGTTTGCAGGAAATTCAAGATTTGGTGGAAGATTTTCGAAAAGCGGCGATAAGAGCAAAAAAAGCTGGTTTTGACGGGGTTGAAATCCACGGCGCTCATGGATATCTATTGAACCAGTTTTACTCACCTTTAACCAACCAAAGAGATGATGAATATGGAGGTTCTCGAAAAAGCCGGCTGGCGCTGTCTCTGGAAATAACAGCGCAGATCCGTCATGCAGTGGGCAAAGATTATCCTGTGCTGTATCGGTTAGGTGCTGTAGATGGGATAAAAGAAGGGCTGGTGCTTGAAGACGGGGTCTATGCGGCAATGAGGTTGGAAAAAGAGGGCATAGATCTTTTGGATGTCTCAGGGGGAATGAAGGGGTCAAGAGCCGGCAGATCCGGTGCAGGGTATTTTGAATTCGCCTCTTCTGCCGTCAAGGAAAAGGTGTCAGTTCCTGTTTTGGTGACCGGCGGCATAACCGAGCCCAAAGAAGCAGAAAGAATCTTGGAAAACAAGAGTGCTGATTTGATTGGGGTGGGACGCGCCCTGCTGAAAGATCCTTTTTGGGCAAAAAAAGCCCGATCAGAACTAGAAGATTAAGTTGTGATGACTGGCCTGCCTGTTCATACCATATATTCTCAGGATCTTGATCTTCTCATAGGATCATTCCTGAAAAAGAGATGGGGCTGGGGAGATCGGCATCACCAAACGCAATTCAAATCATAGATTTGAGAAAATTAAAAAGACCGCAGCAAAGATGAATTTTATGGTTTTTTTAAAGGCAGGAAGTCTCAACTGATCACGGCCATTTGCTGGTCTTTGGACTCAAAGAAGATCTTTGGGAAAAAAGAAAAATGCCAATAGATACCGCCGGAGGCGGTGCTAAAGCGGGTAGAAGAGAATAAAAAGCTGCCGTAGCCGCCCATCCAATGAAAAGCGGGTATCAGTTTTACGGTGGGGATTTACTTGGGAAGCATCTTGCTTTGGGTTACATGAAGATTTTTGAGGGAAGATGGGGGCCATAAGAGAATAAGCGCGCTTTATCCCGGGCATTTGAAAAGAAACGCCCGGGTTCTGTAGGCAGTTGTGCTCATCATGTGAAGGAGTAGGGAAGTACGCAATTTTCTTTTACCAGGATAGGGATGCAGGGGCAAATTTAGTAGAGGTCTTCAAAAAAGGGAGTATGAAACTGTATTTCCTGCTGAAAAAGGATATTCGTCGAACTGTTGACTAATAAAGTTGAGATAGATGAGAAAGAACTATTTCCTGGTCTTATTGCAGTAATTCTTGCTTAATTGGCGATGACTATTATAAAGAGAAATTTTGACTGCATTTTTTTTAAAAAAATAAAGGGAACAAGCAGAAAATAGAGAAATAGGTACCGAAACTGGGAGGCGCTGGTTTCCATCAGCGCTTAACTTTTTGCGGTAAAAAATAGAGAGATTAAGGTGTGAAAGGAGGCAAAATTGTGCAGAAAGTCGTTGTCAATGAGGAACGCTGCAAAGGGTGTGCACTTTGCACCATCTCGTGTCCCAAAAACATCATGAAATTGTCAGAAAAGATCAATGCCGCTGGGTACCATCCCGCTACGTGCGTAGACCAGGATGAGTGCATCAGCTGCGCCATGTGCGCCCAGAATTGTCCCGACATAGCTATTGAAGTGTATCGTTAATCTTTGTCTTGTAAAGAATGTAAGGAAAGGAGATTAGATAATGGAAGAGAAAAGAATTCTCATGAAGGGTAACGAAGCAGTTGCTGAAGCTGCTGTCCGTGCCGGATGCCGCTTTTTCTTCGGTTACCCTATCACCCCACAGAATGAAGTTCCTGAGTATCTATCAAGAAGAATGCCTGAAGTGGAGGGTTGTTATCTTCAGGCTGAAAGTGAACTGGCGGCTATTTATCAAGTATATGGTGCAGGGGCTGCCGGCAGAAGAGTTATGACCTCTTCTTCTAGCTGCGGGATCAGCTTAAAATCAGAGGGAATTTCGTATATTGCCGCAGCTGAAGTTCCGTGCGTTATAGTTGACATGTCAAGAAGAGGCCCCGGCATCGGAGGACTTCAACCCACCCAGTCTAGCTACCGCCAAGCAACAAAGGGCGGCGGACATGGTGGCTATCGTTGTATTGTTCTTAGTCCTTCTTCCGTCCAGGAGGCTGCGTCATTGATGTTTGAAGCGTTTGAACTGGCTGATAAATGGCGAAATCCTGTTTATATTTATGCGGACGGTTTGATCGGACAGGTTATGGAGCCCCTTGTGCTGCCTGAGATGACTAATGTGGACGAGCTTCCCGAAAAGCCTTGGGCTTTGACCGGTAAAGGGGAGAGGAAAGACCGAAATCTCATTACTTCCGGTGTTCCCGAAGATAAGTTTGAATATCTGATGTTTGATAAATACAAGCAGATTGAAGAAGAAGAGCAGCGATGGGAAGAGAAGAATCTAGAAGATGCTGAATATGTAGTGGCCGCTTTTGGAAGTGTAGGCCGCATTGCATCGACCGCCGTGGACCAGGTAAGAAAAGAAACCGGCCAAAAGATTGGGATTATTCGCCCGATTACGGCCTGGCCGTTTCCTAAGAAAGCTTTTGATGCCATCCCTGATACAGTTAAAGGGATTATGGTTATCGAGGCCAATGGCGGCCAGATGGTAGAAGATGTTGAAAATGCCATAAAAGGTCGATTCCCGGTATACTTCGAGCATACCTACGGCAGCTTGATCCCGGCCGCAGAAGAAATTGTAGCAATGGTAGAGAAATTAGGTACTGGTAAGGAGGTGCGCTGGTAATGGAAAAAGTTTTTGGTAGACCCGAAACTTATTTAGATACACCCCTTTCATTCTGTGCTGGTTGCAGTCATGGAATCATTCAGAGACTGGTTGCTGAGGTTATAGATGAAATGGGTCTTCAAGATGAAACAATCGGTGTTGGCGGCATTGGGTGTTCGAGCTGCAGATTTTTTGACATAGATGCTATTGGTGGCGCTCATGGACGTGCTCCGGCGATCGCCACAGGTATTAAAAGAAGCCACCCCGACAAAACCGTATTTACTTATCAAGGAGACGGCGACTGCACGGCGATTGGCTGCTCAGAAGTAATACATGCCGCTGCTAGGGGAGAAAAGATTACGGTTGTCATGGCCAACAACACAAACTTTGCTATGACTGGCGGACAGATGTCTCCGACCACCTTGATGGGGCAAAAGACCACCACGACGCCGGCAGGGCGAAGTGCAGAAGCTAACGGAATGCCTTTGAAGATGGCCGAAATGCTGGCTCTTCAAGAAGGAGCAAAATATGTGGCCAGAGTATCCGCAGCGAATACAAAAGAGATAGCTAAAACGAAAAAAGCATTACGAAAAGCATTTGAAGTACAGAAATCCGGGGAAGGTTTTTCGTTTGTGGAAGTCCTCTCTTCCTGTCCGACCATTTGGGGTGTCTCCCCTGTGGAAGCAGTAAAGCGGATTGAAGAAGAAGTTACCGAAGTCTATCCCCTGGGCGAGATAAAAAAACCCGAGGAGGTGGCTTAGTATGGCAATGGAATTTCAACTGGCAGGATTTGGCGGGCAGGGCATTATGGTTATGGGCCAGGTAATGTGCTATGCCGGCTTAGAAAACGAAGGAAAACATGTGTCTTGGTTCCCGTCTTACGGCGCTGAGATGCGCGGTGGAACAGCCAACTGTGCTGTAGTAGTATCAGATGAAGAGATTGGATCACCGGTTATCGGAAAACCAGACGCTATTGTGGTCATGAACAATCCGTCTCTTCTTAAGTTCGAAAAAGATGTGAAGCCAGGGGGGCACTTATTTGTCAACAGCACTCTGGTAGATCGCAAGCCTTCCAGGGATGATATTAATATTGTTAATATCCCTGCGAATGACATTGCAAATGAATTGGGCAGCGGGCGAGTTGCCAACATGGTGATACTTGGAGCAGTGGTAGCAAAAACAGATGTGGTGAAATTGGATTCTGTTAAAGAAGCATTGAAAGCGCATCTACCCAAACGGCACCACAAATTACTGCCTATGAACTATGAAGCACTAGATAAAGGGGCCGAATTGGTTAAAGGTTAATATTTTCTTTGCCAACGAGTCTTATATAGTTATGTTTTCAATGGGGACCCAGCAGTGGTTTTTCTGCTCGGTCCTTTTTTTTGAATTTCTAAAAGGACTTTTTTAAAATATAACGAATAGTATAGATTCATAACCTGGTAATAGTACTTGCTATAAAAGCCAACCGTGTTTTTTTACAGAAAGGAGATGGATTCATGTATCAAGAGACAGTTAAGAAAAAAATGGGAAAGATGATCGATGAATTAAAGGTTGGCGACAAAGCAAAGTTTACTAAGAAGATTACTGACAGGGAGATACACCTTTATATGGGAGTAACAGGAGATACCAATCCTATCTACATGGATAGAAACTATGCCGGACGTACCCAATTTGAAGAGCCAATTGTCCCGGGTGTTATCTTGATGGGACTGATCGTGGCGACGATCAGCAACGAATTACCAGGGAATGGTTCAATCACGGTTTCGCAATCGGTAGATTTTGAGGCTCCTGTCCGGTGGAACGATATGGTGACAACAACCGTAGAAATCATCAGTATTGATAAAAAGAAGAACCGAGTTGTTCTGCGGGCTATTTGCACTAACCAAAAAAATGAAACGGTGGTTAAAAGTGAAGTAGTTGTGATGCCGCCCATACGTCTTAAGCCTGTAATGAGCTATGCCTTTGAAGATTATGTGTAGAATCTGTTTACTTGGTCGGCCCGGGGCTTTTAAAGCTCGGGTTTTTTTGTGGCCGGCATAGTAGAGGGCAGGAGTCCAAAAAACAATCAATGAGACATGGAAAAGATGGCGTCATTTTTGATAACATGGCGTCAAGTAACGGTTCTTTATTTAACTGTCAGATAGTTATTTCTTTTTTTAATCTTGCACCTGTCTAAAAAATGAAGGATACGGACCGATCTGGTTTAAGCTAATATAGAAGAGAGATCCATATTTAAAAGTCTGATAATGAATATCTCACAAAGAGGTATTGAAACGTAAAGATAGCTCGAACAAGGAGAAAAATAATATAAGTACAGCTTTGAAAGCAAATTTTTTGCTTCTGAGGTGGCATGCTGCCCAAAGACGATAAAAAAAGGGTAGGATGTCGTTGTTTTGAAAGGAGAGGACATAATGCGAATAAGCACATCGGCCTTGGCCAGGGCGGGAATTATTGCTAGCGTTTATGTGGTTGTCAGTTACATTCTCATGCCCATCAGTTACGGCCTGGTTCAGTTTAGGGCTGCGGAAGCGTTAACGTTGCTGCCGATTCTCTATCCGGAAGCAATTTGGGGGGTATTTATAGGATGTTTCATTGCCAACATATTAGGCGGGCTTGGTCCTTGGGATATATTTGGAGGTAGTTTGGTTACTCTTTTGGCGGCCTATGTTACATACCGCTACCGGCACTCGCTGATTGCCTATCTATCGCCGATAGTGCTTAATGCCTTTTTGGTAGGAGCTTATCTTAGTGTGCTTCTTGAAGTTCCTTATGTTATTGTTGCCGCCAGTGTGGGAATCGGACAGGCCGGAGTTATTTTATTGCTGGGAGTCCCTTTGATTCGATTCTTGAAAATGGCCAAGAAGAAAGGAAACATCTAATTTTAAGTATTGTTGAATTATCTTGCCCCCTTTTGCCGATTCGGTTAGAATCGGGCTGTGAAGACAAAGCGCGGTGGGGTGGGTATACATGGCCAGAAAAAATGATCGGGAAGTAGCGAGCTGTTATGAATGTGCAGGGCTTCAGGCCTGCTATAAAACGAAAACTCCTGACCTTACGCGCAGCCTGGGAAGAGAAAAGGCAAAAAGATGCCATTCGCTGAGAAAAGGTTTGACAACACAGACAGTCAAGATAGATGGTGCAGAGAAAGGAATGAGCAGAAAGAAAGCCGAGAAGCTGGTCAATAAAGACAGAGGTGAGTGGATTTTGCCCGGGGTGGTCCGGATCTTCTCAAAATGACGGAAAGCAAGCAGTGATTGATTTTTCTTGACATTTTCATAAATAATGTGCTAATATTGCTCTATGGTTACAATTGAATAGCTCTTATCAAGAGAGGTGGAGGGACTGGCCTGATGAAACCCGGCAACCGGTTCTATATGAATACGGTGCCAAATCCTGCAGAACAGTGATTCTGGGAGATGAGAGAATGATTAGAGGCAACTCTTCCATGAATGGGGAGTTTTTCTTTTTGCGAAGAAGGTGGAAACGATGTTAAAGAAAATTGACCGGCATACTCTCAATTTATCATCTAATAGAATAAAACCGATTTTGGGAATGACAGCTGAAAAGGCGGATTCTTTCCATATTGACAAGGCCATTGATAAACAGTTAACAAAAAGCGACCACCTTATTCATCCGCTGGGCGTTTGGGAGATCTTTCCGATCAATAGGCTTTTACAAGAGAATAAAGCAATCCTGGGGGATAATTCAGTTCTTGAAGGCTCATCAATTATGAATCATCTTGCCGGTTGTTCCTACGCCGGTGTGCTGGCCGCCACGATTGGTGTTTGGCTGGAAAAAAAAGTAGATGCCTTGTTTGCAGATAATGAATATCTTAAGGCTGTCATCCTTGATGCTATCGGTTCAGAGGCAGCCGAAAACACAATTGACATACTTAACACTTGGTTTTTAGAAGAACAAGGGCTTGTCCAAGGACAGTATACAAAACGCTATAGTCCTGGCTACGGCGACTGGAATATTGAAATACAGCGGGATTTACTATCACTGGCCAAGGCAGAGAGAATTGGCATGAAAGTCAATGACGCTTCCATCCTTATTCCGAGAAAATCGGTGACGGCTGTTGTTGGCTTTAAGGAAAATAGATAGAGATGGGGAATTTTCCATGAAGGGCAATTTGGTAAAGGAATTAGAAGACAGAGTTTTTGTATTTGACGGCGCCATGGGAACCATGCTGCAATCGATGGGCCTTAAATCAGTTGAATGTCCTGAGGTTTGGAATATGACAAGAGAGCAGGAGGTAGCTTTTGTCCACGAAGCCTATCTAAAAGCGGGGTCGGATTTGATCTTGACAAATACTTTTGGAGGAAGCTCAATAAAGTTAAGAGAGTATAACCTTGAAAAGCAGGCTTACGATATCAATTTTAAGGCTGCTGAACTTGCAAAAAAGGCTGCTGCCTCTTACGGTGGGCTAGCGGTCGGCACGATCGGCCCTTTAGGACAGCATATCCGACCATTCGGCGAAATATCTTTTGACAAGGCGCTTAAGTCTTTTTGTGAGCAAACCAAGGCTTTGACAGCAGGCGGCGTGGATGTCATTAATATTGAGACCATGTCGGATATTTCAGAAATGCGCGCAGCTTTAATTGCTGCAAAAGAAGCAGCAGATTTACCCGTTATAGCCCAGATGACTTTTGGAGACGGGCTTAGGACCGTATTTGGTACGGACCCTACCACGGCCGTTACCGTCATGGAGTCACTAGGAGCCGATATGGTGGGGGCTAATTGTTCAGGGGGGCCCCAAGAGCTACTGCCGGTCATAGAAGAAATGGCCAAAGTGGCTACGGTTCCAATAGTGGTGAAACCCAATGCGGGTCTGCCTGTTTTAAGGCAAGGACAGACTGTTTTTCCAGCTTCACCCCAAACCATGGCAGATTATGCCGAATTATTTGTCGAACAGGGGGTAAATATAATAGGGGGCTGCTGCGGGACCAAGCCCGAGCATATCGAAGCTGTCAGAGAAAGAGTGTCCGGAAAACAGCCGAAAAAGCAAAAGAATATGCATAAATCGAGGCTTTGCAGCCGCAACAAAACAATAACGTTGCCGGATGATACCGGTATACTTATCATCGGAGAAAAAATTAACCCCACCGCCAGTAAGAAGCTGCAGAAAGAACTGACGGAGGGGAAACTAGATCATGTAAGGCAACTTGCGAAACAGCAGGGAAAAGAAGGGGCTCATGTCCTTGATCTTAACGTGGGGATAGCGGCAGTCAATGAGAAAGAAGTGATGGGCAGGGTTGTCGAAGCAGTTAGTGCAGCTGTTGATAACCCGGTAGCCATTGATTCCATGGATGTAAATGTTCTTGAGGAAAATGTAAGAAAGTATCCGGGGAAAACATTAATTAACTCCGTTACAGGTGAAGAAGATAAACTGAAGCAAATCTTGCCCATGGCAAAAAAATTCGGAGCCGCGATCATTGGCTTGGCCGTGGATGAAAACGGGATTCCCGAGACCGCCGAGCAAAGACTGGCGATTGCTGAATTGATTATAAAAAAAGCCCTTAAGGCAGGGATTCGCCGAGAAGATATTTTCATTGATTGTTTGGTGATGACGGCCGCAGCCAATCCCGAAGCTGCAAGAGAAACCATGAAGAGCATTCATATGATTAAAGAGAAAACGGGAGTAAAAACCGTGCTTGGTTTAAGCAATATTTCTCACGGTCTACCAAGCCGCGATATCTTAAACAGTACTTTTTTCGGGGCCTGTCTGGGATCGGGGCTAGATGCTGTTATTTTGGATCCGGGGCAAGAGTCCGTTAAAAAAGTCCTAAGATGTTGGGATGTATTGACAGGCAGGGACAAAGGGGCTCGGCAATATATTGAACTTTATAGCGAGAAGAAGGACCCAAGAGAAGGAAAGAAGGAATTGGCAAGTGGTGATGCCGCAATAGAGGATCAATTGAAAACGGCCATTGTTGATGGAGACAAAGAAAGTGCGTTGGCATGGCTGAGAGATGGGCAAAGAAGTCATTTTGAGCCGATGGATCTGGTTGATCAAGTACTGATTCCTGCGCTAGAAGAAGTGGGGGAGAAATACGAAAAAGGGCTGTGCTATCTACCTCAGCTTATTCTCAGCGCAGAGGCGGCGGAGTTGATTTCAAACGAAATAGAAAAAGGTTGCAAAGACATGGAAACCCGCCGCCACGGTACGATTGTAATGGCAACGGTGAAGGGAGATATCCATGATATTGGCAAGAACATTGTAAGTGTCTTATTGAGAAATCATGGGTTTAAAGTAGTTGATTTGGGCAAAGATGTAGACAGACAAACCATTGCGCAATCAGCCCAGAGGGAAAAGGCAGATATTATCGGGTTAAGTGCTTTGATGACAACGACGATGCAGGAGATGGAGGAGACGATTGACTATCTTAAGAGAAAGAAAGTCAATGGCCAAATTATGGTCGGCGGAGCTGTTATAACTCCTGATTACGCGGCACAGATAAAAGCGGATGGCTATGGAACTGATGCACAAGATGCAGTTCGCAAGGTGAAGCTACTGATGAATAAAAGAGCTAGAAAATAATTTTCCCGGCGGCAGGAGCAAGCCAATGATGCAAAGACAACCGGAGCTCTTTTGAAGATGAGGAAGATCTGGGCACAGACGAGATGATTACCAAAAGAAGAAGCAGAGAATTTACTGCTAGATAACAAGGGGGAAGAAAATGATGGAAAGAGACGATCGGTATTTATTTACTTCTGAATCGGTCACCGAAGGGCATCCGGATAAAATATGCGATCAGATTTCAGACACCATATTGGATGCTATTTTGGAGAAAGATCCTAATGCTAGAGTTGCTTGTGAAACAACGGCAACAACAGGGCTGGTATTAGTGGTGGGTGAAATCACAACGGATTGTTATGTGGATATTCCCAAGCTGGTAAGAGATAAAGTAAAGAGCATTGGATACACGAGAGCCAAATACGGATTTGATGGTGACACATGTGCTGTGCTTACATCGATCGATGAACAGTCTCCTGACATTGCCCAAGGGGTTGATAAAGCTCTAGAAGCAAAAGACGGGAAAATGGATGAATCCGACATGGGGGCCACCGGGGCGGGCGACCAAGGCATGATGTTCGGTTTTGCCTGCCGAGAAACCCCTGAGCTGATGCCTTTGCCAATCATGCTGGCTCAGAAATTAGCGAAACGGTTAGCACAAGTAAGAAAAAGTAGAGAAATCCCTTATCTAAGACCCGATGGGAAGAGCCAGGTGACCGTGGAGTATGATGGAAATAAGCCGGTTAGGGTGACCGCTGTGGTTATCTCGGCTCAACATAAACCTGATGTAGAACTAAAGACCATCCGGGAAGACGTGGTGGAGAAAGTCATCAAACAGGTGATACCTAATGAGCTGCTGTCTAATGAAACAGAGTATTTTGTTAATGCAACGGGGCGTTTTAGCATTGGCGGACCGCAGGGTGATGCCGGCCTCACCGGCCGGAAGATTATTGTGGACACATATGGTGGTGCTGCCCGTCACGGGGGAGGCGCTTTCTCAGGAAAAGACCCTACCAAAGTAGATCGATCAGCTTCATATGCTGCTAGATACGTGGCCAAGAATGTCGTAGCGGCAGGTTTGGCAGAACGATGCGAAATTCAACTAGCTTATGTTATAGGAGTTGCAAAGCCGGTCTCTGTTATGGTGAACACCTTTGGCACGGGGCTTATAAATGATGTTGAAATTGAAAGTTTGGTACAAAAACATTTTGATCTGCGACCTGCAGCGATTATCGAGTCAATGAATTTAAGAAGGCCAATTTATCAGCAAGTGGCAGCCTACGGGCATTTTGGACGTGATGATTTGGATTTGCCCTGGGAGAAAACCGATTTGGCTGAGAAATTAAAAGAAGATGCGGCTGTCTGATAAGCCAAAAAAAAAAGAGAGGTGAGAGCCTCTTTTTTTTTACAGTTTTAAAAAGATTTTCTAACCAGGCTATTTTTGGGAAAAGGGTGGTTGCTAAGGTGATCAGGGGGAAGGATTTTTGGGAAGGGATGCTGCAGTTTTTGTATCCGCAGCAAGAGAAATGTTTGTGCTGTGAAAAGGGCTTAACGGAGAATGAAGAACTTATTTGTACTTTCTGTGTCCAGGAGATTCTGTGGGTGCCTCCTTTTTTGTGCCAAAAATGCGGCCGGGTATTGAAGGATCAGGTTGATTTATGTTATCAGTGTTGTGTTACGGATTATTCATTTGATGTATGCCGAGGTATCGCTGTAAGCAAATCGGCGGCAAAGCTTCTTTTTTCGCTTGAGCATACGGGCTGCCATCGTGCGGCTGAGTTTATCAGCCGACAAATGGCAAAGAAACTTCATGAAGTTAGTTGGGATGATCCTGTTATCATTCCTGTTCCGTCAAAAAAGAATAGCAACAATGCAGATTGTCCCATTGAGATGCTAGCTGAAAAAATTGGTTTGGCAGCAAATGTGAGCGTGTATAAGGATGTTTTATGTTTTGAGGCATTTTTTGAGAGCCGGCAGAAAAAAGATCAAGGCGGTTTAATTGACCAAAACAGCCGTTATTTTGTGAAAAAGCCCGAAATGATTAACGGTAGAAACATTGTGCTCATTGATGCAAAATGGGGGGAAGGTGCGGTAATGACCCTTTGTTCTGCACTGCTAGGCAAAGCTGGCAGTAAAAGGATCGGCGGTCTGGTTTTTTTGACGGTATGATAATTTTAAAATCATTAAGAAGAGAGGCATTCTTTTAGATATTGTATGATAAGAGGAGAGCTTTTTTAAAAAAAGAATATAACAAATATAGGTCGATGAATATCAATGCGAAAATACTGAACTAAAACATACCTAAATTGAAAAAGATAGTTCCGGCAGGGAATTTTTATAACATTCGGGAGCAGATTATTTTCTTAAGTTGTTTCAGATGATACTGAGGAGGTTTTAGTATGGCGGGAAAAGATATCAGTAAGGAGTATCGAAAACTTCCGTCCGTAAATGCTTTGCTGCAGGAAGAAAGCGTTCAAGATCTTCTAAAGGAGGGCTGTGCCCGGTTTTTGCTAATTGATTCGATCCATGATGTTTTGGAGAAAAAGCGAACGGCCATAAAGAAAAAGCACGAAGCAGCTGAAAGAATTATTGTCCCCGAGATTTCAGAAATAGCCGCCGAAGTGGCTCAGTCGGCGAAAAAGAAACAAAGAAGATTCTTAAACCCCGTCATAAATGCCACGGGTGTTATACTGCATACCAACCTTGGAAGAGCAGTTTTGCCGAAAAGAGCGGTAGAAGCCATCCAAAGGGCGGCCGGTGCGTATACAAATTTAGAAATCGATCTAGATACGGGGAAAAGAGGACTTCGCTATCAAAATGTTGAGTCTCTTTTGTGTAAATTGACGGGTGCTGAAGCTGCCTTGGTGGTTAATAATAATGCGGCAGCTGTTTTTTTATCGCTGGCAACTTTGGGCAAAGGAAAGGAAGCTATTGTGTCAAGAGGGCAGCTGGTGGAAATCGGGGGTTCTTTTCGCATACCGGATGTAATGGAACAAAGCGGAGTCAAACTTGTTGAAGTAGGGACAACCAATAAGACGCATGTGCAGGACATACAAAACGCCATTGGACCCGAGACCGGCCTTTTGGTTCGCGTTCACACAAGCAACTATCGGGTAGTGGGTTTTACAGAAGAAGTAGAGCTTAAGGAAATGGTTGAATTGGGATGTCAATATCAGATTCCTGTTTTGGACGATTTGGGCAGTGGGTGTTTGCTGGATTTAACAGAACATGGAATGGAAGAGGAGCCGCTGGTCCAAAACAGCGTCAAAGCCGGAGCAGATCTAGTCACTTTCAGCGGTGATAAATTGTTTGGGGGGCCCCAGGCAGGGATTATTCTGGGAAAAAGAAAATATATTGAAAGAATAAAGAAGAATCCTTTACTTAGGGCGTTTCGCATTGATAAGCTAACGCTGTCAGGACTCGAGGCAGTGCTTGTTTTGTATCTAGAAGACGAAGAATGGGAAAAGACTCTGCCAGTATATCAGATGCTTTTTCGCTCATATGAAGATACAAAAAAAGCCGCTGACTCCCTGGCTCATGGGCTCAGGGAAGTTTGGCTGCAACAGGATGTGGTAGAAACTCAACAAGCTACTTCGCGACCGGGTGGCGGGTCTCTCCCCGAAACAGAAATTATGAGCGAAGTTGTTGTTTTAAAGGCCAGAAACCTGTCTGCTGGAGAGCTAGAGCGCAGTCTTAGAGAACATGTTCCCCCTATCCTTTGCCGGGTGAGCCGCGATTTTGTGATTATTGACCCTAGAACACTCATTGAAGGGGACAAAGAGGAGATTATCAGGGCTTTTGAGCTGATGGAAAATGGACAGTAGCTGTAGTAAGGTGTGCGGGAGGTTTTTATATGAAATACATTATTGTCGGCACAGCAGGTCATGTAGACCACGGGAAAACAACATTGATTCAAAACCTAACCGGTATTGATACCGACAGATTGAGAGAGGAAAAGGAGCGAGGAATATCCATTGAATTAGGTTTTGCTCCGTTTGTGCTGCCAAGCGGACGGCTCGCCGGGGTTGTGGATGTGCCCGGACACGAACGTTTTATAAAGCATATGGTGGCCGGAGTCGGTGGTATTGACCTTGTTTTGTTAATTATTGCTGCCAATGAGGGGGTAATGCCTCAGACGCTGGAACATCTTCATATTTTGGATTTGCTTGGTGTTGAAAAAGGGATCATAGTTATTACAAAAGCGGACTTGGTGGAAGAGGAATGGCTATCGTTGGTAGAAGAAGATGTTGAAGAAGCAGTTAGGGGCACTGTATTAAACGGTTCACCGATTAAAACCGTCTCTGCTTATACAGGAGAAGGAATGGATGAATTAAAAAAGACTATCGACCTCATGACAGCTGAAGTAGCTGGCAAGGACACCAGTGCTTATAGCCGGCTTCCTATTGACCGTGTTTTTACTATAAAAGGATCGGGGACGGTGGTGACAGGAACTTTGATCGCCGGAAAAGTGCAAAACAAAGATATAGTGGAAATATTACCTGACAAGAAAAAGGCGCGTGTTCGCCAAATCCAGGTTCACGGGAAAAAAGTTGAAGAAGCACAGGCGGGGCAAAGAGTTGCCATCAATCTAGCCGGCATAGAGACAGATGAAATAGCAAGGGGAGATGTGCTGTCAGCGCCAAATTTCATGGAGCCAACCCAGGCTTTGGATGGAAAAGTTAGGCTGGTTGATGTTTCATATAAAAAAGAACAGCTAAAAGCTCTTCAAAATAGAGCAAGGATTCGATTTCACACAGGCACAACTGAAACCTTGGGTCGGGTTATACTTCTTGATAGGGAACTGCTTAATCCAGGTGAAACAGCGTTTGCTCAGTTCTTCCTGGAAGAACCGATTGTGGCGGCCCGGGGGGATCTATTTGTGCTGAGGTCTTATTCTCCTGTTACTACAATTGGCGGCGGTAAAATTATTGAACCTTTTACAAAGAAAAGAAAACGGTTTAAAGAAGATGTATTGAATGAACTCAAAGTAAAAGATCAAGGGAAATCTTCTGAGCTAATTGAGCAGTTTTTTCTTGAGAGTGAAAGTTTAATTCATTATTATGGGGATTTAGCAGAAGTGATGGGAATAACAGAAAAAGAAGTGGAAGAAGGGATTAAGGCACTTGAAAAAGAAGGCAAAATTATCTATTTGGATTTTGATAAACAGAAAATAGTTCTGCTTAGAGAAATTTTGGATAAACACTGCAGGCGAAGTGTCGATATCCTTACCAGTTTTCACAGACAGCATCCACTTAAAGCAGGATTGCCGCAAGAGGAGTTTCGTATGCGTCTATTCAGAAACTTATCCCCAAAAGAATTTTCTGAAATAATGGAATATATGGAAAAAGAAAAAATTATAAGGGTGGAAAATCAAAAGATAAAATTACCTGAGTTTAATATTACTATGAGCGCACAACAAAAGAAACTTCAAAAGCATATAATTCAAGAACATGATCGAAACCCTTTTTCTCCTCCTTTGGTTCAGGGGATTGCAGAGCAAAAAAACCTATCGGAAAGTGAAGTAAAAGAGGTGTGCGAGGCATTAGTGGAAATGGGAGCTTTGGTTAAGGCTGCTGACGGCCATTATTTTTCGAAAGAGGCGGTTAAAAAGGCTCAGAAAAAAATTGAAGAGCACTTTGAAAACAATCCATCTTTAACCTTGGCCGAGTTTCGTGACATGCTCAAGACGAGCCGAAAATATGCACTGCCTCTTCTTGGCTACTTTGATGAACAAAATGTAACTAAACGGATTGGTGACAAACGAGTATTCACTGGAAAAAAATAATCGATGGACGGTTTCTAATAAATGGCCTATGTATATGGAGGATAAAATAAGGCATTGAACTAGCAATGATAATGGTTTCATTTAATAGTCTTATAGAAGAAAAACGTGAATAGCCCGGCCCTCAAAGGCTTAGAAAAAGAGAGAACCAATCAATAAAATGAAGTTAAGGATCTGATACAAAAAGGTATGATGAAATGAAACCGAAATATCCTGCGAACTGTCATTACCACGGATGTGAATTATCTGGAAAAAGAAATAGCCATATGCTATAATTCGGTTAGGGATCATCAAGGGGGCGGATTGGGCCTGGTGGTTCATCTGGACTTCAAATCCAGTGCGAGGCAGTGATCCTGTCTTGGGTGGGTTCGATTCCCACACGCTCCCGCCATTAATTTCTGATTAAAGCGCCTGCATTTTGGATTATCATGGAAGTGAGGGACACTATTGTTCAGAATAACTTAAATATACCTTCTTTTTGGAGGGGATCCGCGAGAATCCTCTTTTTTGTTAACTGGGCCCGGTGGATTTAATGTATCACCTGCAAAGGTGAAAGACTGCTCCATCTGTTCACAGCTAGAAAGAGGGATAGACGGGATTTTATAAGATTGGCTGCTTTCTTTGAATGTGTTGACAGGATTTACCTGCCTACAAAAGGGTTCTGCTGCTTTTTGATCAAAAAGCATATATGCCCTAGCTATTTTCTGCACGAGGTGTTTTTTGTGGATGAAAGAGAAGAGAACTATCTGACCGAAAAAGAAAAAGTAAATATTGTGCGAGAAGAGGAGACAATGGGACCCGGTGATTGGGTTTGGTTTATTCTTATAGGGCTTCTTTTGCCGATTCTTTTTTTCGTAGCTTTTGGACTGCCGGGTCTTATTGCCGGATTGTTATTTTTTGGGTTGTATCTTTTTTTGGTCTATGTAGGAACGCTTTCTGACCAAGAAAAAGATAAAATGGAAGAAAAAGCAGAAAAAATTGAAACAGCTGTTCAAAGTAGGGTTGAAATTTTTTCAACACGGGGGCAAGACCAGCCGAAAGCCTCCCAAGCGATGTCTCTTTCTTCTTTACCCGGTTTTCGAACCATGACGCCGTGGAAGATGATAACGGCAACGTTTTTTTATATACTTGTCATTGTGTTGGCCATTGGAGCCATCACGAGAGGATTTTTTTTCATTGGATTCGTTGTAATCCTTGCTGTGGTTATTCTCTTTTTTAGCATTCAAGATGAGGTGTATTAATATCAAAATTACTTAAGAGGGATTTATGTAAAAGTGATATTCAGTAACTAAGAGGTATTATGATTAAGGGAGGAAAAAAATTCGAAAGATTATCATAAGTGCAGTTTTATCGAAATCATGTTATAATGTATAACTGAATAATGATATTTATGAAGAATAGCTATCAAATTAAAAGCTGGACTTTTTATGTTGTTGGATATCCTGCATGAGTGGTCATTGTGTTAGCTCGTAGGCTTTATAACTGCAAGAAAAAAAACATTGACCGAGGATGATTGTTATGTGGTTCTCTCTACAAGATATTTTAAAAA
>SLNR01000051.1 GCA_007132905.1 Candidatus Sumerlaeota bacterium
ATGAGTGGGCTTTTTTTATATAAATCCTTGACAATATAACAAATGTTATTTATAATAACAATTGTTGTATAGTACAACAAGAGTTATACTGGATAACTAGCGTTTCAGTTGCCGATAGTATTTTGAAAGGAGGTGAGAAGATGGCAAACCAGCCTAGTGTCTACTCATACGAGAAAATTTTGGATGCCGCTATTGAACTTATTCGCCAAGGCGGTTGGCAGTCTGTAACAACAAGAGCGATCGCTAAAAAACTGGGTTCATCTACGATGCCTATCTATTCAAGGGTGAGTTCGGTGGATGAACTATTAAAAGATATCCAAAGAATGGCAAGAAAGCAACTCATCGAGTATCAACAAAAAGATTACACCGGTGAAGTTCTCTTGAACCTGGCGGTGGGGTATGTGATGTTTGCCAGAGATGAAAAACATCTGTTCAGATTTTTATATTTGGAAAAACCAGAAAAGATCAACACAGAAGGTGAAACAGCCATGAAAGAAATTTTCTTTGCCGATTTTGGAGAAGAGAGCCCGCAGGGAAAGGCGCTTAAAGATCTTAAATTATCCGGGCAGGAAATGCTAATGCAAAATACCTGGATCTTTACTCACGGACTGGCCATGTTGGCTAATGCAGAGGCCTTGTCGTCTGATTCTGATGAGACAATTCAACAGCATCTTATGAAGGCCGGTCAAGCGTTCTATCTTTTGGGGCTCAACGAAGAAGGAAAACTATCCATATCAGAAAGCATTGAGAATGATGAGGAAAACGAAGTAAATAAATCATAAGAGAAGTGGGAGGTGTCCAAATTGGGATTGCTTGAAGTAAAAGATGTAAAGAAAACTTATGGAAAAAGAAAAGCGGTAGACGGTTTGAGCTTTTCTGTACAGGAAGGAGAAGTCTACGGTCTGCTTGGGCCTAATGGAGCCGGGAAGTCAACCATGCTAGCCATGATCTGCGGACTGTTAAAAATGGATCAAGGAAGCATATGTATCGGGGGAGTTAACATAAGCAAAAGACCGCAGGAAGCTAAAAGAAAGCTCGGTGTGGTTCCGCAAGAACCTGCACTTTATCCAACTTTGTCGGCGGAAGAGAATCTTCGGTTTTGGGGGACAATGAATGGAATTTCTCCCGGAGATATACTGCCTGCAGTAAAAAAAGCCCTACAAGTGGTCGGATTAGAGGAGAGGGCTCGCGGAAGAGTTGATCAATTTTCCGGGGGCATGAAAAGAAGATTAAACATTGCGGCGGGTCTTATTCACAACCCTGAGGTACTAGTGATGGATGAGCCGACTGTAGGCATTGATCCTCAATCAAGGAAGCATATTTTAGAAACGGTAAAAATGCTAAAGAGACAAGGAATGACGATTATTTATACAAGCCATTACGTTGAAGAAATAGAATATTTATGTGACCGGGTAGGGATAATGGACAGTGGCAAGATGATTTTGGAGGGGACGATTGCTGAACTTCTTAGCAACGGTTCTGAGTACCAGCAACTGCGGATCATTTTGGACCGTATGCCAAAAGAAATCCCCCAGGCGGTAGAGTCGATACCCGGTGTAGAGAGAGCTTTTTCGCAGGAGAAGACTCTGAATATCGTTACTTTGAACGCGGAGAGAATTCTGCCGAGTGCTTTTGAAGCCATCGTGGGATTGGGTGTTTCAGTTTCAGAAATCAAGATTACCAAACCAAGTCTAGAGAGTCTGTTTTTAGAAGAAACAGGCAAAGCCTTAAGAGACAACTAAGGAGGAGATCACCATGAGAAAAATTACAGCTATCATATGGGTCGGAATGAAGCAAATGGCCTCGGATCCGGTTCAGGTAATGTTCATTATTGCCCTTCCTGTGCTGATGACTTGGATAATGAGTTTTCTCCCAGTAGAAGGCGGCGTTTATGAAATGGCTACATTAGGAGTGCTTGTGATGTTTGTTGCTCTAAACATTATTACATCGGCCGGCGGTTATATATTGGAGGAAAAGCAAACGGGAACATGGAGCCGTATGCTGGCCGGAACCGTGACATTTTGGCAGATCATGGCGGCCTATTTCACACGAATATTTGTAGTGGCGTTTATTCAGTCTATGGTGTTGATTCTGTCCGGTAAGTTTTTGTTCGGTGCCCCCTGGAACTACGGTTATTTTGAGGTAATGATTGTTCTAATTGTCTATATCTTTGCCATGACGGGATTGGGATTGTTTTTGGCAGGTTTTTTGAAAACACAAGGACAAGTTCAGGCGGTGGCCATGGCGGTGGTCATGATGGGAACCATGCTTGGAGGCGTTTTTGTACCCATTGAAAATCCCCCGGCGATTGTTCGTTTCATCGCTTCGGTTTCCCCGCAAAGTTGGGCGGCTCATTCGTTAAAGGATCTTTTCACCAACGGGGCAAGTCTGTCTTCCCTAACCCCCTCGATTACTTTGATGACGGGAGCCGGATTGCTTTTACTGGCAGCTGGAGTCTTTAAGCTTCAGTTAGAAAACTAATAAAGAAACGGGTTTTGTAAAAAATGATGTGGCTTTTGTTCCAAAGGAAAAGATTTTTTATAGTAGTTTTTTAAGCGGTTTTATTCTAGATATCGACATGCATATAAGTTGAAGATGTCTGAAAGGCGGCTACCTCGAGAACCATTCAGCCGTTGTAGTAAAATCATTTTCCCCTGAAATGAAGTAGACAGGAAGAGAAGGAGCAGAGATTTTCTCGAAAAAATTACAATCCTGAGATGGTTCCTACATCGGGCTACTGCCGTGGTTTGCTCCTTGAAACCACCGTAAGTAATCTGATGGGCAATAGATTCCCGATCCCGCGGCTGCCAAAGCTGTTTGGAGGGAAGGGATTCCGCATTCAGACCATATTGATTCAAAAGGGAAGCAAAGGAGAGATAATCATCATGGGCAATGCAAGGATTCCCTATAGTCCCTGCAGGATTTGCAGGTCGGATGATCTTCCTTTGCTTTCTATTATGGAAAAGAGTTTTTGATGCGCAGTGATGTGTCCTTGTCAAAGATTAACTAGTTCCCCCTGAAATGAGTTTTGCCCGGCGAATTAATCTCATGAGGTTTCCCCCTTGATGAGATTTTGGGGTCTAGCGACAACAAAAGTTCTCCACCAAATGTTAAAACTTTCTGATTGTTCTTTCATATTGAAGGTTGCAGCGTTTTAGTTCAGATTTATTCTACCGGATTTTTCGGGGAAGCGAAAATAGGATAGGATTCTAATAAATCGACAGGAAGGTGTAATTCATGAATAAGTACGCATTCAACAATCGATTGCATATTCGGTTTATCTTCATGTTAGCCTTGGCTTCACTTGTTTTTACAGGAGTATGGTTTATAAGCTTTCACTATCTTCCAGAAGGGCTGTTGCAAAGTCAGCGTGGACTCAACAGTCTAGTAAGGGAAAACGCCCCCAACCTGTTTACGGAATGGCTTCAAATAAGTGGGGTAAACCTGATCCCTATGGTCCTAATTATCCTGTTTAACCGACTAATTATAATTAATAAAATTCCTTTGGGATACCTAATTCCCTTGGTGAATGTGATACTATATGGGGTTTTTCTTGGTACAAATTCCTTTGCTCTTCCATTAGCTGAACCGATGGCACCATCCCTGCAAGTACTCACGCGCAGTGGCCCTTATGAGATGATGGCTTTTTTGCTAATGGCAGTATCTACTCACTCTGTCTCGCTCTTTGAGATAAGAAAACTATTTGCAACCAATCCAAAAAAAATAGTTCCTCGGTCTAATCTAGTGCTTAGCAAGGAGCAATGGTTTGGCGTAATTGTCGCCCTGGGTCTGCTATTAGGTGCAGGGCTAAGAGAAGCCTATATGATTGTTACGATTTAAATCCTATGGAGCCCCGGCATACATGAATAGAGTGTTTTTTTATGTAGTTTGCAAAACTAGTTCAGTGCTGCTAACAACCAACTTTATAAAGGCTTGGGGATTCATATAGTTCCTCTCCATTGACAAACATCCCCACTATCTCTCAGCCTTGGGACAATGTCGTCTAATACTAAGTCAGGATTGATCTGAAAAGCCAAAGCGAGAATTCCGGACAAATAAAAGGAACACCTAAACGAATTCCCCCTCGCGCAGCAAAAGGGATCCCTCTTTATTTTTATCCTTTACAATTGTCCGATAATTGGCGGTATTAGTATGTCTAGAGGATTGTTTGTGTCAATATTTGGAAAGAAATTACCGATCTCTTATTGGGTAGGATCATTGCGGCCTTTTCCAATTAGGCACCAATGCCACTGATAAGCCAATCACTTCGAACCACGAAAAGCCTGACTTCCTTCGCTTGCAAAATAGCTTCTTCCCAAGCATCTTAGTAATATTCGGTTGCTCCTAAAAAGATGACTATCACCCGGAATTCATCTGCATCGGGAAGGTGATAGTTATATGAAATTAAATTGCGGATAATGTCAGGTGGTTTTGTTTTTTACTAAGATCTGCTTCAAAATAATGTATGGCTGAACTTGACGCGACCCCAGTACTTTTTCCAGCTAATAGGCTAGTAACCATTGTTCATGGTAGCGGTTCCCGTCTGGTTGTAATCTTTGATGATCATTACCTAAACGATCAAAATATCCTGATGGTCTGTAAACATATGTCCGTCAAACAGCCACAGCTACTCCTTGCCCATTAATGCCTTGTTGATGTAAACCCTGACTTCTACACCTGAGTCGCTGCTGTTTCTAAGAACAGATCAGGGAAAATCCTGCGGGTAATTCTTATGGCCATTGAGTTTTATTATCGAAGCGAAAGGCAAACCACATTTCAAATCGAGAATATCGTCTATTTTTTTGCAGTCCTTCCGATCAAATTTGCTTCTATTCGACAGATATAAGCAAAAACAGAAGGTAGAAACTCAGGTTGTTTATTGACCCTATGCAGACGAAAAGCACCTAAAGTGCAAAAATGCTTCCTAATTCTGTCATACCAGAATAAATGGGCGCATCATTTTTTTGCATTTTGGGTATGTGGATACGGGAATGCACACGAAAGCATAGGTGCATGTTTAAAAAATAGGCAGATCAGAGCGTTTGTTTTTTAAATAGCCTATGCAAAAAGCGATTATTTTTTTGAATAGTACCCTCCAAGGAAAAAAAGAATTCCGACGGCTCCGTATATCAGGGGGGCTGTCATGGCTCGGCTCGTTGTATAGAGCGCCACCGGGGTAAGGGTATCGACAGCTGAAATGAAAAAGCCTGCTTCTTCAATAATTCGGACAAAAACAACCCGCCCCATAAACTGCAGGGCCAAAGCAAACAGCACAGAAGATATAAACAGCGAAGAGCCAAACCATTTCATGGACAAGGAAACCCCGGCTAAGGATTTTAAAAGCCAAAGGAATAAAGCAAAAACGAACAGGGGAGCGACATAAACAGCAAGCTGAATATCCTGTGAAGTAGTGACCATAGCTGAGAATTCATTTAGACCTTTTTCTTGTGATATCAAATCACTCACTCGTATCAGATCGGGAAGATCGGTTTCTTCAAGAAAGGCGCTTGCTTCGGTTTCTAGACGATGTGGACGAATATTCAACTCGGCCAATGTTTCCTCAGGAAGCTTTTTCATCTCTTCAATCAGGTACTGCTTCATAAGTTCTTTTCGGTCTCTTATGTCGATCACGGCAAGAAACTGGTCTTGATCTCCTTCAATGACAGCCGCGGCATCATCAATTCCCTTGAGAAGTTGCTCAGAAAGCCAGCTGCTGTCAAAAGCACGCATCAAAGAGTTGGAAAACAAAAAAAGACGTTTTTTGGCTAATTGAAGTTCTTCATCGCTAAGTTCGTCTTCTTTTTCCTCAAGCAGGCCTTCAAGCATCATTTTTGGAAAGGCATCCTGTAAATCCTTATGAATCGATTCAATGAAAGTGGTGTCTTTCACCAATCCCCGATAGTAATCAGGGGTAAGCACCGTTCTTTGCGTGGCGATGGCAAATTGATGAACGAGACCGAAAAAGATGAGTGTGATGGCGATGATAACGAGCCCTATTTTTTTTGAGGTTGGCATATAATCACTCCTTAAGCTAAAAATTAATAATAGCCTGTCTCGAAAATGCAGAGATGGTTCAAAGAGATAATAGATATATTCTTTTCACAAGACAAGAGATTAATCCTGCTGTTTTCAGGGAGATTTTCTGTACACTCGATCATCATCAAAGCAAAAAAATTTTGGAAAGAACAATTGAAGGAGGAAAAGCAGGAAGCGAAAAAGTAGTTAGAACAAAAAAAGACTGCCTTTCTCAGCAGTCTTTTTCTTATAATCTTCCTCCGGAAGATAATACAAACCCTAAATAAGCTCCAAAAGGAACTGCAAACAAAGGGTTGCAAAAAAGCGATCAGGTGGCGCCATTTCTATTCATAAAGCGACTAAAACCAAACCCAAGCATTCCTCCCGCTATTGTGCCGAGAATCTGTGTCATGTCGATCCACCTCCAAGGTTGTATTGGTGTGTAGGCGGTATAATACAATTATAACAATATTATAACGGAAACAGCAAAATTGTGCAATTGATTTAGATGCCAGCTTGAGAAAAACAATGATATTTTAAGATGTGCCAAGAATGGACCAGAAAAGCAGACAAAAGGAGGAGAATCCGTCGGTAAGGAAGCTTTTTTTAAGTAGACATACTATATATAGTGTCATATAATATTATCTGAGTCCAAATATAGTATTCAATCCAGCGAAGAAATGGGAAAGGTGGTCTTTATGCAGTTATCCAAGAATGCACAAACCGTATTAGAAAAACGTTATCTCAGAAAAGAAGAGGGCAGGGTTGTTGAAACTCCGGAAGATATGCTGAGAAGAGTTTCTCAAAACATTGCTTCCGTTGAGGTGGATGTATATGGTAAAACAGAAGAGGAAGCAAAACAAATAGAAGAAGAGTTTTTTTCTGTTATGGATAGGATGGAGTTTGTACCCAATTCACCAACGCTTATGAATGCGGGGCGAGAACTTCAGCAGCTATCAGCTTGCTTTGTTCTTCCCATTGAAGATTCAATGGAAAGCATTTTTGAAACCATTAAAAATGCTGCGCTGATTCATAAAAGTGGAGGTGGTACGGGATTTTCTTTCACCAATATTCGACCTCGCAATGACCAAGTGCTGACGACCGGGGGAGTAGCGAGCGGCCCGATATCTTTCATGAAAGTATTTAATGCAGCGACGGATGCAGTCAAACAAGGGGGAACCCGAAGAGGAGCCAACATGGGAATTTTGCGGGTCGACCATCCGGATATTATGGATTTTATCACATGCAAAAAAGACAGCCATGAAGTAACGAATTTCAACATTTCGGTAGGGATCACAGAAGAGTTCATGGAGGCGGTGGAAAATGACGGGGAATATGACTTACTCAATCCCCGGACAAAAGAAAAGGTAGGCACTCTAAAGGCGAGAAAAGTTTTTGACACCATTGTGGATATGGCCTGGGAAAATGGAGAGCCCGGAATCATCTTTCTTGATAGAATGAATAGAAACAATCCCACTCCGCATGTAGGAGAGATCGAAAGCACCAATCCTTGCGGAGAGCAGCCTCTGCTTCCTTACGAGTCCTGTAATTTGGGCTCAATAAATTTGAGCTGCATGCTTTGTGAAACGGATGGAAAGCCAGAATTTGATTATGACTACTTTAGAAAAACAATACGCACTGCAGTGCACTTTTTGGACAATGTCATCGATGCCAACCGCTATCCTCTGCCGATGATTGAGGAAATGACCAAGGGGAATCGTAAAATTGGACTTGGTGTAATGGGCTTTGCAGATTTATTAATTAAGCTGGGGATTCCGTACAATTCTGATCGGGCCGTCTATTTAGCGGAGAAAATAATGAAATTTATGGACGAAGAATCAAAGATAAAGTCAGCGGAATTGGCTGAAGAAAGAGGGGTTTTCCCCAATTTTTCCGGCAGTATTTACGATAATTCTCAAGGGCTTAGGTTACGACATGCCACGACCACGACCATTGCTCCCACGGGGACGATTTCGATCATCGCCGGAGTCTCAAGCGGAGTAGAGCCGTTGTTTGCCGTTTCTTATACCCGCACGGTAATGGATAATGATAAGTTGATTGAAGTCCATCCCTTGTTCGAGGAAATAGCTCGCAAAGAAGGGTTCTTTAAACAAGAATTGGTGGAAAAAATCAGTGAAGAGGGAACTGTAAAAGGGATTCCGGAAATACCTAAAAACATCCAGGAGTTATTTGTCACAGCCCACGATATCAGCCCTGAATGGCATATAAAGATGCAGTCGGCTTTTCAAGAACACACAGACAATGCTGTCTCAAAGACCGTGAATTTCAATCGAGGTGCCACCAAAGAAGACGTGGCGCAAGTTTATTTGCTTGCTTATGAATCAGGATGCAAAGGAGTGACAGTCTATCGTGATGGCAGCAGAGAATCTCAAGTTCTCAGCACGGGGCAAGCAGAAAAAGCAGGTAAAGAAAAAGATCTTCCGTATCAACTCGATTTAACTCCACGGCCGAGACCTCAAGTCACCATTGGGGTAACAGAGAAAGTGAGAATCGGATGCGGAAACTTGTATGTTAGTGTAAATTCAGATGAATATGGCTTATGTGAAGTGTTCACGACACCTGGACGACACGGGGGATGCGCCTCCCAATCAGAAGCGACAAGTCGCCTTGTTTCTATTGCTCTTCGTTCCGGAGTCCCGGTTGATGTAATCGTCGAACAACTAAAGGGGATCCGCTGCCCGGCTTGTTTAAGGCGGGAAGGAATCAACGTTGCCTCCTGTCCGGACGCCATCGGGCGCGCCATTAAAAAATATATGGAAATCGAAGAGAAGGGAACACTGCAGGCAGAAGAGAAGGTAGCCAAATTGCTGAACGATCCAAAACACAACAACCCGTCACGCTCCGAACTGGAAAACATGCGGTCTTGCCCTGATTGCGGGAATGCGATCCAATTCGAAAGTGGTTGCGTTACCTGCGCAAACTGTGGATATTCTAAGTGCGGATAAGAAAGGTAGATAGAGGGAAGGACTGCGACAAGATTTATTTTTATGAAGCCGGATGAAGATGTGAAAAGGATTGTGAAAAATAATGGTTGATCGAAACGGGCGGGCATGCAGTTTAAGTCTGCCCGTTTCTTGTTCATTTGAGGCGAAGAAAAAACTTACAACAGGCAGGAGAAAGCATAAAGGTGCCCTGTTTTGATGAAAGTTTCACATAGCAAAGAAGACTGCCGGTGTTGCATAAGGGTTTTAGCTCACTACCATGCAGGCAGTAATGGAAAAAAGGCAATCAAAAAGCAGTGAGCGAGGTCAAAGGGAAGGATAAGAAAGAATGTGTTCTATCAAGAAAGAACAGGTAGTGCGGGGTGAGCCGTCTTAAGTACTTGGACGGCTTGTCTGACCTGTTTTTCTGTGGGGGGCGCAATGTCTTTTAAGGGATAGGCGAGGTTAAGTTTTTCCCATTTGTGAATGCCTAGCCGGTGGTAAGGCAGGACCTCCAGTTTTTGCAGGGTGGAAAGAGTGGAGCAAAAGTCCGCTAGGTCTAGGAGTTGTTTTTTTGTGTCAGTCCACCCGGGCAAAAGGACTTGACGAATCCAAAGCGGGATCTGCTTGCTTTCTGCAAGGCGGGCGAATGAAAGAGCTTGCTGGTTGTTTTGTCCGGTCAACTTAATGTGATCGGGGTTGTTCATATGTTTTAGGTCCAGCAAGACAAGATCTGCATGGGCTAGACAAAGTTCAGCTGTTTTTGAATCAACCAGGCCGCTTGTATCAAGAGCCGTATGAATTCCTTTTTGCTGACAGGCTTTAAAAAAATCAAAAACAAATTCGGGCTGAAGTGCCGGTTCCCCTCCCGAAACAGTAACACCCCCGTCTGAAGCTTCATAATAGAATCGATACTTTTCAATGATGTTCATTAGTGAGGAGATGGACCAACTCTTTCCACCGGATAGGTCCCAGGTATCAGGATTGTGGCAGTAAAGACATCTGAGAGGACATCCCTGCAGAAAAAATACGGTTCGTATTCCTGGACCATCTAACGTTCCTAATGTTTCATAAGAATGAATTCTTCCGGACCGCGTCATCGGTTTTTTTCACCTCGCTACATAGCTTCATGAAAGGTACGGGCGATCACTTCACGCTGCTGGTGAGGCGACAGCTTATTGAAGTTGACCGCATAGCCCGAAACACGGATGGTCAGTTGAGGATGCTCTTCCGGGCGCTCCATCGCTTGAAGCAGAGTGTTTTTGTTCAGTACATTTATATTGATATGATGGGCATTTTGTTGGAAGTAACCATCTAAAACAGCAGTTAAGTTTTTTATCTTGGTTGTTGTCTGTTTCCCTAAAGTCTGAGGGACGACAGAGAAAGTACAGGATATACCGTCTAAGCATGACTCATAAGGAATCTTTGCCATGGAATTCAAAGATGATAAAGCTCCCCGCCGGTCTCTGCCGTGCATGGGGTTTGCACCGGGGGCAAAGGGCTCTCCCATTTTTCGTCCGTCGGGTGTACTGCCGGTTTTTCTGCCATAAACCACGTTGGAGGTAATCGTAAGAATGGACAAGGTTGGCTCGGCATCTCGGTACATGTCGTGTTGAGCTAGCTTCCTATTGAATCTTTGAACTAAATCAGAAGCGATGCTGTCTACACGATCATCATCATTCCCGTACAATGGATAGCTCCCTTTCGCCTCAAAATCCGAAATGAGGCCGTTTTCATCACGAATGACTCTGACTTGAGCATGCTTAATGGCGCTGAGTGAGTCGGCAGCCACCGATAAGCCGGCAATGCCAAAGGCCATGTTTCGTTTTACTTCAGAATCATGCAGGGCCATTTGAATTTTTTCATAGGCATATTTGTCATGCATATAATGGATGAGGTTTACTGTATTGACATAAACACGGCAAAGCCAATCAAGGTAGAGATCAAAACGGTCTAACACTTTATCATAAGATAGGATGTCTTCATGAAGCGGATCCATCACAGGACCAATCTGTTCTCCACTAATTTCGTCACGGCCGCCATTGAGGGCGAGTAATAGTGCTTTGGGGAGATTGCAGCGAGCACCAAAAAACTGCATCTGTTTTCCCAGCTGCATGGCGGAAACACAACAGGCAATTCCGTAATCATCCCCGAAAACGGGTCTCATGATATCATCGTTTTCATATTGGATGGCACAGGAATCCATCGTCATCTTTGCGCAAAATTCTTTAAAGCTCGAAGGCAGCGATTTAGACCAGAGAACGGTCAAATTAGGTTCGGGAGCGGGTCCTAAATTGACCAGGGTGTGCAGAAACCGAAAAGAGCTTCGGGTAACAAGGGTACGCCCATCTTGTCCTGTCCCGCCGATGGCTTCGGTGATCCACATAGGATCTCCGGCAAATAAATCGTTGTATTCCGGGGTTCTCAGCTGCCTGGTAAGTCTTAGTTTCATAACCAGTTGGTCAGTAAGTTCTTGGGCTTCTTGTTCTGTAATAATGCCCTGCTCTAGATCCTTTTGCAGATAGACATCGAGGAAAGTGCTGACCCGACCTAAAGACATGGCTGCTCCGTTTTGTTCCTTTACGGCGCCTAGATAGGCAAAGTACAGCCATTGGAAGGCTTCATGGCTGTTTCGGGCGGGTTCGGTGATGTCAAATCCGTAATCCTGTGCCATTTGTTCAAGTTCCTGTAGGGCTTTAATTTGCTCGGCTATTTCCTCCCGGTGCCGAATTACTTCTTCTGACATATCGCAGGAAGCAGTCTGCTCGAAGTCGTGTTGTTTTGCTTCTATGAGGAATTTTGTTCCATAAAGCGGAACCCTACGATAGTCGCCGATGATTCGTCCCCGGCCGTAGGCATCAGGCAGTCCGGTAATAAGTCCTGCTTTGCGAAGTGCCAGCATCTCTTCTGTATAAGCTGCATAAACACCATCGTTGTGAGTGCGGCGGTGCTTCGAAAAAGTGTCTTGAACCGACTCATCAAGTTCATGGCCAAAGGCACGACAGGCTTGTTCTGTCATCCGAATGCCACCGTAAGGATTGATGGCCCGTTTAAGAGGAGCGTCTGTTTGAAGTCCAACAATGGTTTCTAAGTCTTTATCAATGTACCCGGGCTGGTGGGCATGAATGCCGGTGACGGTTTCTGTGTCAATATCCAATACCCCGTTATTTTCCTGTTCTTTTTTGAGAAGGTCTTTGCACTGGTCCCAAAGTCTTTTGGTGGCTTTTGTCGGTGGAGATAAAAAGCTTTCATTTCCTTCATAAGGCAAATAGTTCTTTTGAATAAAGTCCCGGACATCAAGGGTTTCAGTCCATGGTCCCCCGCGAAAATCTTTCCATGCGTCGGTGGTCATTGTCCCTTCCTCCTTTTGTGCGGGCGGGTTTTATAATAACAAAAACCGCCCGGGTATGTTATTTGCCCAGGCGGTCGGCATTGCTCGCAAATCGCACTCCCTGTGGTAAACTCCACTTCCGCCAGTCATGCGATTTTTTGTATTTTATACTTAAAGTATAACAGTGAAACAAAGATTGTCAATGGTATGACGGAAAAAATTAACTAGAAAACCAAAAATAATGAATGATATTAAGTAAGGATGCCGAAACGTTCGGATGTTATTATTGACAAGAGGTTCTGTCAATTGATATGATTATGAGCATAAAGAGGAAAG